>CABRZL010000017.1 GCA_902475435.1 uncultured Eubacteriales bacterium
TCTGGATATTGCTGTTTTTGCGGGGCAAGAAAAACATGATTCGTGTCCGAGTGAAAAATCTCCGTCTGGACCGGAAAGTATCGCTTCGGATTATGGGACTGGGTTTTTCCAGCTTTATCATGAACGCCACAGAGGCGGCAATTTCCGCGGTGTTTAATGCCAGTTTGAGCCTGTTCGGCGGCGATATTTATGTGACTGTTATGACGGTTGCGAATTCTGTGAGCCAGATCATCATTATGCCAATGAATGGGTTTGCACAGGGAGCGCAGCCGGTAACGGGGTATAATTTTGGCGCCGGAGAATACAGTCGTGTGAAGGAATGCTTTTGGTTTCTTGTAAAGTTTTGCGTAGCTTATGCGGTAATATCGTGGTTGATTCTGATGTTGTTGCCCGCTCAACTGATTCAAATATTTAATAGTGATCCAGGACTGATCGAAGCGGCGATTCCGATGTTCCGGGTATTTTTCTGCATGAATTTTATTATGTGCTTACAGATGTCGGCACAGAATACCTTCGTGGCTATGGGCGAGGGAAAAATGGCGACATTCTTTGCATTGTTCCGCAAAGTGGTTTTGCTGATTCCATTGATTCTGATTTTGCCACGTGTAGGCTTTGGCATTACCGGCGTGTTTGCAGCAGAACCGGTAGCGGATACGATTTCGGCCGTTACCTGTTTTACGACATTCATGCTTACAGCTTACCGGAAACTGGGAAAATCCGCTGTAGTTTAAGGAGCTAATTCCATGCATTGTTATTTGGCTGTAAACAGTAGTAAGGATCCAAACCTTGCATTTTCTCTGCAATTAGCGGATTATATGGAACGAAACGGTATGCAGACAAGCATTTTAGAGGCAACGAAAGATTCCTATGGAAATTATCACTTCTATTTTCCACCGGATAATGATGCGATCGTGTTGGTGCTGGGGGGAGATGGAACGATGCTCCAATGTGCCAACGATTTGAATTTGGAGGGACTTTGTTATCCCATGCTGGGAATCAATTTGGGAACGCTCGGGTTCCTCACACAGGTGGAGAAAGATGATGCGTTTTCTGCCGTAGATGCGGTTTTGCAAGGTGCTTATACATTGGAATCATATCCGCTGTTGTCTGCACAGCTGCACAATGAACGAGTGGATTTTTGTCAACAGGCGTTTAATGATGTGGTAGTGGGCCGAGAGGGGTTCGCGCGAATCTTATCGCTGACGGTATCTATTGATGGATGTTTGGCCTATCAGGCTATGTGTGATGGTATTTTGGTTTCCACGGCTTTGGGGTCGACGGCTTACAATGTATCCTTGGGAGGTCCTGTCGTACCGCCTGGAACGCCGGCGCTGATCGTGACGCCCATTGCTCCGCATTTTCCGGGACTAAAGCCAATCGTTGTTCCTGATTCGGTGGAAATTGCTGTTCAGCTCAATGGCGGCAAAGGCAGTCAGATTCGGGAAGGACTTGTAACGTGTGATGGCCGAAACAATGGGATTTGGCTGGAAGCTGGGGACACTGTCGTGATTCGAAAAAACGCATGCGGCGGACAGCTCTTACGGCTCAAAAACAGCCAGAAAGATTTCTTCCGTGTATATCGAGAAAAACTTTTGGCCGGGAAATAGCGAATTTAAAAGTCCGATGGAAAGGAATTAAAGGTATGCTCCTATCAGCAGAACACATTAGTAAAAATTATGGCATGAAGACGCTGCTCTCGGATGTAAGCCTTTATCTGAGCGCAGGCGAAAAGATTGGCGTCATTGGTGTGAATGGGACAGGCAAAAGCACTTTGCTGAAAATCTGCGCGGGAGTGGAGCAGGCTGATACAGGAACATTGTCTTTGGATCCCAATGTTCAGGTGAGCTTTTTACGGCAGAATCCGGAAATGAATTTAGAGGCGACGATATTGGAGCAGGTATTTCTGGGGCTTCCAGAAGAGTTCCGTGCAATCAAAGAGTATGAGGCAAAAACGATACTCACCAAACTGGGATTGCCGGATGCGACCCGAACAATAGGGACGTTGTCCGGTGGTCAGAAAAAGCGCGTAGCGCTGGCGACGGCTCTGGTTCATCCGGCAGATGTTTTAATTTTGGATGAACCCACCAACCATTTGGATATTGATATGGTGGAATGGCTGGAGCGGTGGCTGGGACGCTTCCGGGGCGGTTTGTTGATGGTAACACATGATCGTTATTTTCTGGAACGTGTTTGTAACCGAATTGCTCAGATTGAGCGGGGAAAGATCTATTTTTATGAAGCAAATTATTCCAGGTATTTGGAACTGCGACAGCAGCGATATGACTATGCCGGGGCTGCGGAACGAAAACGGCAGACGCTTTTGCGGCGAGAATATCAATGGATTATACGCGGCCCACAGGCGCGCGGTACAAAGGCAAAGGATCGTATTCGGCGTTATGCAGAACTGAAAGCACAGGAAGCTCCGGAAAGTCAGGCGCAGACGCAGATGGCTGCAATATCTTCACGTTTGGGAAAGAAGACAATTGAACTGGATCATGTGACAAAGGGATTTGCCGGACGGACTGTACTTCAGCCTTTTACCTACCAATTCCTTCGGACGGATCATGTTGGGGTAGTGGGACGTAACGGCGTTGGAAAGTCCACGCTGCTGAATTTGATCGCTGGGAAAATTCAGCCAGATGACGGCAGCATTATAATTGGAGATACGGTGAAAATTGGATATTTCTCTCAGGAAGCCAGCGAATTGAATGCTGACCAGCGGCCCTATGACTATATTCATGAGATTGCCGCGTCAGTTCATACTCAGGAGGGAACGTTTACTGCAAGTCAGATGCTAGAGAGGTTCCTTTTTGATGGAGATTTACAGTATAGCCGGATTGGTAGCCTGAGCGGCGGCGAGAAGCGGAGACTGTATTTGCTGGGTGTACTGATGGCGGCTCCGAATGTATTGCTTCTGGATGAACCGACCAACGATTTGGATGTTGAAACGCTGACCGTTTTGGAAGATTATTTGACAAGTTTTGATGGGATTGTTGTGGCAGTCAGTCATGACCGATATTTTTTGGATAAAGTGGCGCATCAGATCTTTGAAGTTTGTTCAGATGGAATGATAATGCGTTATACCGGAGGATATGAGGCGTATTTGGAGAAGCGGACTATTCGGGATGAACCGTCGGAAAAGCCCGCAAAAAAAACGTCGAAAGAGCAGCGGGAAAAGCAACCTCGCTTACGTTTTTCCTATAAGGAACAGCGGGAATATGATACAATTGAAGATGATATCGCAGAACTGGAAGGGAAAATTGCTGAAGTTGAGTCAAATATGGAACGCTCTGCGACAGATTATACGGCTTTGGAGCGGCTTACTGATGAGAAAGCAGAATTGGAGCAACAGTTGAATGAGAAGATGGAGCGTTGGATGTACTTGAGTGAGCTGGCAGAACGGATTGATGCGCAGAAGGAATAACCGTGACGAGAGAAATCTCGTCACGGTTGCTGTACATGCAGATTTTGTAAGAAGAACAGATGCCATTTGAAATAGAAAGTATGTAACGGAAGAATAAAAAATACATATATTTGTTTTTGGAGGGAGAATCCATGATTGTACCGCTTGATCAAACGCATTTAGCAGATATCAACAAATCGAATGAGCCGTTTCAGGTGATCGGCCGACTAATCCCATTTTATGAAGATGGAAAATGGACATGGACAGAAGAACTGCTATCTGTGCCGAAAGAAAAGCACTATTCTGACGACCACGAGGACTGGACGCTATACATTGACAATCCAGATCAATGTATTTTTCTGGATTATGAAAATGGACAGTGTGCAGGACAGATCATCCTTCGACGAGATTGGAACCTCTATGCGTTCATTGAGGATATTTCTGTGGCGGCAAAGTTCCGCGGACAGGGGATTGGTACTGCGCTGATCAATCAGGCGATGGCCTGGGCCAAGGAAAAAAGGCTTAAGGGGCTGGCGCTGGAAACCCAGGACAACAATTTGCTGGCCTGTAGATTTTATCAAAAATGCGGTATGAAAATTGGCGCAGTCAATACCATGCTATATCGGAACTTCTCAAAACCGTGGTGTGATGAAATTGCAGTGTTTTGGTATATGCAGTTCGATGAAAAAGAATAAAGTACAGGGGAAAAAGAGCAGGAGGCGATTATACTTCCACGCTTTCCAGCAGGAAAATCACAGGCCTGCAGCCATCATTGCAGCAGACAACATGGGGTCGTCCTTCAAAGAATGCAGGCTGTGGCCGGGTCATCCCGGTTGCTTCATCCTGAATGGACTTCCAGCCGATCTTGCAGCCAAACCCCTCGGGCTGCTCTCCGGTCTGCGTATAGAACACCTGACCAGGCTGAAAATAGGGACATAGGCCATAATCTGGATCAGGGATATACTTTTCTTTTAACTCCTGGTCAAAGGTACATTTTAGAACGGTAATTTTACATTGTTTCATGGTGCGGCCTCCTTATATTTTGTGGAACAAAAAATATTATAATGAAAAAATGGAAAAATGTCTATAGAAGCCCCTTTACAATGCTGTAAGAAGTGCGTATAATCATGCTGGTAAAAACTTTCTGTAAGCGGGGTGATGGAGCATGACAAAGTGGATTGCAAAGATCAATGAAAACGATGACGTATTTGGAGAGGAAATCCTGATGGGGATCACTGGAGGTGAGACAGGGTTTGAGATTATACTCAGCAATGATGATGATTCCGGTGTGATGCCCGGTTACACGGAAGAGGAAGCCCGGGAGAATCTGGAAGACTATTATGGTTATTACGACACGTTTTCCTGGCTGGATGCCGAAGAATAGACGTCGAACCCGTATAAACAGTTCGATGATAAAGAATCCGGCTTTTCATTCATACTAATATGAACATAGCCCCTGATGCAATTTCCGTTTGCACCAGGGGCTATATATAATCTTGTCGGTTTTCGCGCGGCCGGCAGGCTTACCGAGCGTAAATGTACTGAGCAAAGTAGACACTTACAAGAACCGTCAATGAAATAAGAATAACGATTAAACTGTATAGATTGTGATCTGACAACAGATTCCAGCCAAACCCAATCACCAGAATTGCTACGGCTAGCCCTTTTATGATCTGAAGGAAAAGAGGACTGCTGGCTTTATTCTGGACAGAACCGTTGGAAATACGATGTTCTGTCATACCTTCTTTTGCCAAGTCGATGGATTGCTTAATGGTCATGTTAAGATCGCCGTATAAATCCTTTGGCTGCAAATCATCAAGTTTCATGCTAACCGTCCTTTCTGTGAAAAATGTACAATTGGATGACATCCGCAAGGAAGATCCTTGGTGATTTCAGTCTAACAAATGCGTATTTATTTGTCAAGGACTGTGCGATATGTATTTAAAATTGAGACAGGCCAGAAAACGCAGCGTTTTCTGGCCTGTTCTCATTTGTTGATTAAAAATACTGGGTAGCTGTGGTTTATGCTTGTTGTTTTGCAGCCATTTCCTTTAGGGCGTCTTTCCGGGAAAGATTCACACGGCCCTTTTCGTCAATGTCCGTAACCTTTACCCAGGTCATATCGCCAACATTCAGTACGTCCTCGACCTTTTCGACGCGATGGTTCTCCAGTTTAGAAATATGAATCATGCCGTCCTTGCCGGGGGCCAATTCAACAAAGGCGCCGATCGGAATAATCCGAACTACCTTGCCATAATATAATTTACCGACCTCTGGGACAAAGCAAATGTTGTCAATGGCAGCCTTTGCAGCTTTGCATGCGGCAGCGTCTACTGCGGAAATAAAGATGGAACCATCTTCGTCAATATCGATTTTTGCTCCGGTTTCAGCGGTAATTTTCTGAATGGTTTTTCCGCCGGAACCGATGACCTCGCGGATCTTATCGACAGGAATCCGCATAGAAATCATCTTGGGAGCGTACTCGCTGACTTCCTTCCGGGGCTCAGAGATGCAGGGGAGCATCACTTCATTCAAGATTTCCAGACGGGCTTTACGGCAGATTTCAAGTGCATTCTCAATAATTTCCATGGTCAGACCGTCATTTTTGAGATCCATTTGGATGGCGGTAACGCCCTGGGTAGTGCCGGCAACCTTGAAGTCCATCTCGCCGTGGAAGTCTTCCACACCCTGAATATCGATGAAGGTGCGGAACGTATCACCTTCTGAGATAAGGCCGCAGGAGATTCCGGCAACTGGCCGCTTAATGGGCACGCCAGCATCCATCAGGGCCAATGTGGTGCCGCATATAGAACCTTGAGAAGTGGAGCCGTTGGATGAAAGAACGTCAGAGACGACACGGATTGCATACGGAAATTCTTCTACAGAGGGGAGTACAGGCGCCAATGCTTTTTCAACCAGCGCGCCATGGCCATATTCCCGACGAGAAGTAGAGCGGCTTCCACGGGCTTCGCCAGTGGAGAAGGCGGGCATATTATAATGATGCATCCAGCGCTTGCTCTCCTCAGGGAAGATAGTATCCAGCTTCTGCATCATGGAGAGACTTCCCAGTGTGCAGACAGAGAGTACCTGAGTTTGACCGCGTGTGAACAAGCCGGAGCCATGCACTCTCGGTAGCACGCTCACTTCGGCAGCCAGCGGACGAATTTCATCGGTCTGGCGGCCATCAACACGTTTGCCGGCCATGAGCCATTTCTTGACGACCTTTTTCTGCATTTTATACAGGCAGACTTCGATATGCTGGTCATAATCTTCGTACTTTTCTGCAAATTTTTCTGCAAAATCCAGACGAACAGCGTCCAGACGCTCCTCCCGAACATTCTTGTCCGGAGTATCCAGGGCATACTCAATCTGAGGAAGACCATATTCCATCAAATCGTTCAGCAGATCATAATTAACGGCAGCTTTTTCAAACGTGAACTTGGGCTTTCCGATTTCGGCAACAATTTCGTTGATAAAGGCAACAATTTTTTGGTTGGTTTCGTGGGCCAGCTTAATACCGCCCATAAGAATATCTTCGGGAATCTCGTTGGCCTCTGTTTCAATCATTACGACTTTCTCCGCAGTGGAGGCGATGGTTATAAACATATCGGCCTTTTGATGCTGTTCATAGCTGGGGTTAATCACATATTCTCCATCCACATAGGCCACCTGAGTAGTAGCCATGGGGCCGTTCCAGGGAACGTCGGAATAGGCCGTAGCGATGAAAGCGCCCAAAGAGGCAACCACCTCAATGGAGTTGTCGTAATCATTGGATAAGGCGGTGCATGTGATGACTACGTCGTTTCTGAGATCATCATCAAAAAAGGGCCGCATAGGACGGTCAATGAGTCGGCTTACCAATACGCCTTTTTCAGAGGGACGGCCCTCACGACGCAAATAAGCGCCGGGAATACGGCCTACAGAATACATCCGCTCTTCAAAATCAATTGTCAGAGGGAAGTAGTCGATACCGGATTTTGGAGTGGAAGATGCTACAACCGTGGTCAAAACGACGGTATCGCCATAGCGGCAAATGCATTCGCCATTGCAAAGTTCAGCGACTTTACCGGTGATGACAGTAAACGGGCGGCCTCCAATCTCTGTTTGGAATACGTGTTGATTTGGAAATTCTTTTTTTGTTACCATGAATTTACCTCCTGTGTTAGATGATCCGGCACAGGATGTTTAGCACTTGAAACAGGATCCGAAAACCGGATACTCTTTCAACTGCTAAAACATGACCGTGCCTAATTTCCCATAAAAAAGGCGGCTCATTTGAGCCGCCCTATTTTCCGCAGATGCCGGGCGGCAATGCGGGATTTACTTACGCAGCCCCAGCTTGGCAATCAGGGTACGATAACGATCAATATCTTTCTTGGCCAAGTAGTCGAGAAGATTGCGGCGTTTACCAACCATTTTCAGCAGCCCGCGGCGGCTATGGTCGTCGTGAATGTGCGTACGGAGATGCTCCGTGAGTTCATTGATGCGATACGTGAGAATTGCAACCTGAACCTCGGGAGAACCGGTATCGCCTTCGTGAGTTGCGTAATCTTTGATGATTTGCTCTTTGACTTCTTTGCGAATCATAGTCATTTCCACCTTTCAAAAATTTTGACCCGAATGCTAAGTGGCGGGCGGGTGAAACCCGGATCGTTCCGGCGTTGTCCCACAACTGAGCGATTGGGCATACCGATAGAATTATACCACTATTTTTCCATTTGTAAAGCAAAATATGAGAATAAATTAAAAATTATCCTTGGACATTTGGTTCATAGTGAATGTATTCTATGTTTTCCCGAGAAGAGGAAATGTCCACCATGAATCTGTAAACCCTGTCCCGCAGTTCCTCTTGTGCTTTTCGAGGCGAAAGATCCTCGCGCGGATACATAGGGTCAGACAGCGTAACTGTCATACCTGGTTTCTTGAACAGACGGGACAAACCGCGGCGCGTTCGATATGTGGTGACCATGGCAATCACCGGTGCGTTTTCTTTGACTGGGTAGCGGAACGTGGTATCTTGGAAAGGACGGATGCCAGTATAGAAGGGCCAGATATGTGCTTCCGGGAAGATCGCGACACAGGCTCCTTCTTCATATCGTTGAGATATGGTTGACATAAAATTTCTCATGCCTGCA
The DNA here is from genome assembly GCA_902475435.1 of uncultured Eubacteriales bacterium. GTDB lineage: Bacteria > Bacillota > Clostridia > Oscillospirales > Oscillospiraceae > HGM13006. The sequence continues at coordinate 8,539 of CABRZL010000017.1, forward strand.
AATTTTGTGGGAATGGGGATGACGCCTAACATCAAGACCAGGTTTTTTAAGCATGGCAGAGAGACTGCATCGGGGTTCGCCACTACATAGGCTTTCTTGGGGAAGGACGCCATGGCAGGAAGAAAAGCGTCCAGATATCGGGTATGGTTTCCGTAAAGAAAGAATCCTGTGTTCTGAAGCTGGTCGAGGACTTCACGATTTTCAAACCGCAGACCCAAATAAACTTTTGAAATCAAAAATACAATGGGTGCGGCAATCAAATAGTAGATCAAAAATGCCAAAACATTCCATAACCACGAACCGCGTATAAAAGGGAAATCGGAACTCACGTCCTTGGTCTGGATACCAAGCCCAGCAAAATCATCCTGTAGTGGATCGGAGTAGTAAAAAACGCGATCAGACTTCATGATTTGCTTCCCTCCAGGTTTCCAAAAGCATCTGCTCCATCCTGTCCATGCACTGTTGAAAATCAAACTGTCGAGCATAACCCAGATAGTCCCGCGCGCATTGACGGCGTTCCTCAGGATGCTCGAGCCACCAGTCCATTTTCTCGGCCAGATTGGATGGGTCATTGAAATGAAACAAGTTCCGCTCTGTCAGAGCGAAATAACGAGTAGCGCTGCGGGGAGAGTCGGCAATCAATGGTACCCTGCCGCAGGCGATAGCCTCCAGACAGGAAATTGCCTCAATTTCAATTTCCGCCGGATGGACATAAAGGTCAGCGATGTTGAGGATATCTACCAGATCGGACCGGCTATAAAACTGCATGATAGGCATAAGAATATTGCGCTTTTTGGCATAGTGACGAAGATAAGGCTCCAAAGGTCCGGCACCGGCAAAAATCAGTTGGATTTGCTTACAATACCGGGAGCGTGCGACTGCATCAATAAGAACCTTGTGAGATTTTTCACGGCTGTAACGGCCGGTAAATAACACAACGAATTTGTCTGACAGAGCCTCTGGTCTGACAACGTCCTTGGGTACGAATTCGCTGCCGATGCCGTTGGATATAATCCGGTGGGGAGTAGGTCCGACTACCGCTTCAAAGGTATCGCAGATAAACTGCGTAGGATAATGAATGCAGTTGCAGTATTGATATAACCGATGGTAAAATACTTTATAGGTGATCTGGTTTCCGAAATTGAAATCTTTCAACAGAAGATGCCCGGTTAAATTTTCCGCCTGACAGTGGAAGCCGGCAGTCAGCGGGATATGATGTGTTGAGGCATAGATGGCGGCAGCTTTTCCAAGGCCGAAAGGGAGCATCACGTGAATAATATCCGCATCTGCTATGGCAGATTCCAGGATGTGGTGGTCTACCCGAGCAGGAGAAACGCCGTTTTTTTCTACATAATGATTGAATGGTCCGAAGTTAAATTTTGGAACGATATAAAAATCCGGAGAATCCGCACGAGATGGGTCTGCACAAACCACACGGACTGTATGACCTTTTTTCCGAAGCGAGCGGATCAGGTTCATTGCAGCAATGGTGGTACCGTTGTTTTCCTGCCCTAGGACATCGCATATAACAGCAATTTTCAAATTCTTTCTCCTTATTGGTTTATGGGATAAAAGCACCATTTATCCACAAAACTCTAACACAGGAGCCAACAAAAAACAAGGGATAAACATGGGGAAGTGTCGTAAACATGACAAAAAATAAGAAGATTGATTCTGAAAAAAAGAGCAGAATGCTAAAATTCTGGAGAAGTGAGAAAATGTCATTGACAAACGGAAAACACTTTTGGTATGATGAAACAAATATCATAGACACAGGCTGTGAAAAGGAAAAGTATCCGCAATCACGGGACGTCAGAGAGGACGCATTTGGTGTGAGCGTCTGTCGCGCTGCGGTGAAACTCACCTTGGAGCTTCGCACTGAAGGCTTTTGCTCTAGGCGGCGACGGAATACCCTCCGTTATTGGGGTGTCCATACTGTCATGTGTGGAGCTGAGTGCCCGATATACGGGAATTTAGGTGGTAACGCGGAGGAAGCTTCGTCCTAAGAGATGGGACGGGGCTGTTTTTTTGTACCTTGATCCGGCGATTCAGCATGATATCACAAGGAGGTCTTAGTATGATTAGCGGTGCAGAAGTACTGATTGAGAGCTTGAAACGAGAACACGTTACAGAGATTTTTGGATATGCCGGTGCTACGATCTGCCCGGCGGTAGATGCAGTGAAGCATTCTGATATTCAATATACTTTGGTGCGGATAGAACAGAATGCGGGACATATGGCTTCCGGTTATGCAAGAATCAGCGGAAAACCCGGTGTGTGCATGGTTACCTCGGGGCCGGGGGCAACCAATTTGATTACCGGAATTGCAACGGCGTATATGGATTCGATTCCGATGGTAGCTATAACCGGTCAGGTGGAAAGCTATTTGCTGGGACGAGACATTTTTCAAGAGGTGGATATGACTGGAGCGGTGGCGCCGTTTATCAAGCACAGCTATCTGGTAAAGGATGCGAAAAAGATTCCGCAGGTTGTAAAAGAGGCGTTTCATATTGCGTCCACAGGACGGCCTGGTCCGGTATTGATTGATATCCCGATTGATGTTCAAAAGACCATGGTTGAGCCGGAATATCCGGATCATGTGGATATCCGCGGATATAAACCTTCTTATAAGGGCAATGTCAAGCAGGTTCAACGGGCGGCAGAAACCATTTGCCAGGCAAAAAAGCCGGTTTTGTGTTTGGGCGGCGGCGTGATTACAGCTCACGCTGAGAAGGAAGCGATTGCTTTCGCAGAGGCCTCTGGAATCCCGGTGGTTACGACGATGATGGGTTTGGGGGCAATTCCGACAGATCATCCGCTTTATATGGGGATGATTGGATCTTTTGGAACTGCCTGCGCGAATAAGACTTTGGGAAATTCTGATTTGCTGATTTTGGTAGGGGCCCGTGTGGCAAACCGAGCGATTCTATCTCCCGGGGAGATCGGCCGCCGCATGAAAACAATTCACATCGATGTAGACCCGGCGGAGATCGGGAAAAATGTAAGTACGACCATTCCCGTGGTGGGAGATGTCAAGCAGGTGCTGTTGCAGCTGATGGAACATTGCCCCGTAGCACAGACTCAGGATATTGAAGCGATGAGAGAAAAAAGGGCGGCGGAACTTGTGAGAAGTTTGCCAAGCGAACCTGGATATGCGCATCCGGCTCGTATCATTCGCGCATTGGGAGAGAAGCTTGCAGATGACGCCTGTGTTTCTGTGGATGTGGGACAGAATCAGATATGGGCCTGCAAGCACCTTCGCATAAAACACGGCCGGTTTTTGACGACCGGAGGGCTTGGGACCATGGGGTATTCTTTGCCGGCGGCGCTGGGCGCATATGTGGCGGATCCGAAATTACAGAATGTGGTTATATGCGGCGACGGCAGTTTTCAGATGTTTGAAAACGAACTCAGCACTCTGCGCAATTTAAACGCCCCCGTAAAAATCCTTTTGATGCAGAACAATGTGCTGGGATTGGTGAATGAAATCCAAAAGAGTTCTTACAGCGGCCCGTTCGGTGTGGCGTTGGATCACTCTCCGGATTTTGCGAAGCTGGCGGAGGCCTATGGAGTTCCCTATGGGAGCGTCTCTGAGGATCATGATATTGACAATGCATTGGATCGCATGCTGGAGAGTACAGGGCCTTATCTACTGTGTTGTCAGATAAACCCGGATGCAAAAACCAGCGACTGAGGAGGGGCGCTTGATGAAACAGACAATCTCTATTTTAGTGGAAAACCAAGCGGGCGTTTTGAATCGGATTACAGGTTTGTTTTCCCGCCGAGCATTTAATATTGAATCTTTGGCTGTGGGAGTTACAGACGATCCTACTGTTTCCCGTATTACGATTATTGTGGACAGTGGCAATAGCGTGGTGGAGCAGGTGGAGAAACAGCTCAACAAGCTGGTAGACGTAATTAAAGTTCGTACGCTGGACGACAATCGAATGATTGCCCGGGAATTGATGATTATCAAGGTTTCCAGTACCACGAAAACAAGAGTGGACATTATGAACGTATGTCAGATTATGGGGGCAAAAATTGCAGATATTTCGCCCACGACAATGACGCTGGAACTCAGCGATACAGCTGATCGGCTGGAACTGTTTCAGAGTCTGCTGCGTCCTTTCTCGATTTTAGAGGTGGCCCGGACAGGTCTGATTGCCGTACAGAAAGGAAGCGGAAAAATGTGAAAAAGGAGGCAGAATATGAAGGTTAAATCAACTGTAGCGATTTTGGAGTGTCTGCTGGAACAAGGTGTGGATACTATTTTCGGATATCCCGGCGGCACGATTTTAAACATTTATGATGAACTATACAATTATCAAAATAAGTTGCGCCATATTCTCACAGCCCACGAACAGGGAGCGGCACACGCCGCCGACGGGTATGCCCGCAGCACTGGGAAGGTGGGCGTATGTTTTGCCACTTCCGGTCCCGGCGCTACCAATTTAACGACAGGTATTGCAACCGCCTATTATGATTCTTCTCCTGTGGTATTTATTACTTGCAATGTAACGGAGAATCTTTTGGGGAAAGATGCGTTTCAGGAGGTAGATATCACCGGAATCGCCATGCCGATTACAAAGGCTACTTACCTGGTTCGGGATCCTCAGACCATTCCCGATATTATGCGGGAAGCTTTTGCGGTGGCTGCCACGGGACGGCCCGGGCCGGTATTGATTGATTTCCTCAAAAATGTTACTTCACCCGACGTGCTGATTGACTATGAGCCTATGGAGCGGAAGGAGCACATCAAACATGGCCGGCTTCAGGCTTTGACCCATCGTATTGGATGGGATATCAGAACTCCGGAGCCAAACCATGAAGATATCCGAAAATTAGCCGAAATGATGAAAGAGTCGGAAAAGCCGCTGTTAATCTGTGGCGGCGGTGTAGTACGAAGCCGCGGACACCGGGAGTTTCGGGCGTTGGCGGAAAAGTTTGATGCACCGGTTGCCATCAGCGTGATGGGCGGCGGCGGTTTTCCGGGTGGACATCCGCTGGCCACGGGTATGATCGGGATGCACGGTTCCCAGGCATCTAATATGGCCTGTGATAACTGTGATCTACTGATCGCTGTTGGATGCCGTTTTTCCGATCGTGTGGCGTTGGATCCTGAGAGCTTTGCGGCCCAGGCCAAGATTGTCCAGATTGACATTGACCGTGCGGAAATTGACAAAAACGTTAAGACCGATCATCATATTATTGGAGATGCCAAGCGCGTACTGGAACTCCTGAATGAAATGACGGAGCCGATGGACCATGCCCGCTGGAAGGAATTTGTGTTTTCCTATCCAAAACGTGTAGCGTACGAAGATAAGCCTGGACAGCTGACGCCCCAGCAGGTGTTGGAAACCATCCGGCAGATTGTCCCTGGGGATTCCATTGTGGCAACCGATGTGGGACAGCACCAAATGTGGACGATTCAGCATTTCAATTTTGATTACCCTGGCCAACTGTTGACATCCGGTGGTTTTGGAACGATGGGATTTGGACTGGGTGCGGCTCTGGGCGCAAAATTGGGGAACCCTGAAAAGACCGTGATTCATATTACCGGTGACGGATGCTTCCGAATGAACGGCCAGGAAATGGCGACAGAATCACACTATGACATTCCGGTTATCACATTTATTTTTGACAACAGAACTCTGGGGATGGTGCGTCAGTGGCAGAATTTGATCTACCATAAGCGCTTTTCTCAGACGGATCTGGGCTTTGCTCCGGATTTTGTGAAGTTGGCAGAGGCCTATGGATTGAAAGGCAAACGTGTTACAAATGTACAGGAACTCCAGAATGCGATTCAGGAAGCACTGGAATGGGGACACGGTTACGTGGTGGATTGTATGATTGATACTGATGAAATGGTGCGGCCCATGGTGGGCGGCGGACAACCCATCACAAACTTCATGCTGATTTAAGAGAGGGAGGAGTCCCATGAATACGGAAAAGAAAGCTTATACGTTGTCTATCCTGGTGGAGGACACACCTGGCGTATTGAGTCAGGTGGCACGACTCTTCTCACGGAAAGGATATAATATTGAATCCATTTGCTGCGGTCCGGGACTCAATGTTGGAACCACACGGATTTCAGTGGTAACCATTGGCGATGAAGCCATGATTCACCAAATTGCCACGCAGCTCTCGAAATTGTTGCTCGTCATTTCTGTAGATGTGCTTCAGGGAGAGGAATCCATTCAGCGGGAGCTGGTATTGGTGAAGGTGAGGGCCGAGAGCCGGGATACAAGGGAGAGTATTCTCCAAATTGTCAATGTGTTTCGGGCCAACGTTGTGGATTTTGGCGCAAATACGTTAATCATTGCCGTAGTAGGAGCTGCTGAAAAGATCAAAGCCATGCTGAAGTTACTTGATGGGTATGGCATTTTGGAAACAGCACGTACCGGTATGGTTGCCCTTGAAAGAGGGCAGAGAACAATACATGACCAAAACAAACTTAAGGAGGAATATAATTATGGCAAAAATGTATTATGAAAAGGACTGTGATCTCAGCGTCCTGAATGGCAAAAAAATTGCTGTGGTAGGCTATGGTTCTCAGGGGCATGCCCATGCCCAGAATCTGCGGGATTCTGGCTGTGACGTCATTGTGGGTCTGCGCCCCGGAAAGTCCTGGAACAAAGCAAAGGAAGATGGGTTTACCGTTATGACCGTTGCTGAGGCAACGAAAGCTGCTGATATCATTATGATTCTGGTCAACGATGAGCGTGCAGCGGATCTGTACAAGGAGAGCATTGCGCCGAATCTGTCTGCCGGAAAAGCAATTGCCTTTGCCCATGGCTTTAATATTCGTTATAAGCAGATTGTGCCGCCTGCGGATGTCGATGTATTTATGGCTGCCCCTAAGGGACCCGGCCATACCGTCCGTAGTCAGTATGTGGGTGGAAAAGGTGTTCCCTGCTTGGTTGCTGTGGAGCAGGATGCGTCCGGAAATGCCATGCAGATTGCATTGGCCTATATTGCCGGTATTGGCGGCGCCCGTGCCGGAATCATGGAGACAACAATGCACGATGAGACGGAGACGGACCTGTTTGGTGAGCAAACCGTTCTGTGCGGCGGTGTAGTGGATCTGATGCAATGCGGGTTTGAAGTGTTGGTGGAGGCCGGCTATGAGCCCGAGAATGCATATTTTGAGTGTATCCATGAGATGAAGCTTATCATCGATCTGATCAATAAGGGTGGTGTCGCCGCAATGAACTATTCTATTTCCGACACTGCGGAGTTTGGCGAATATGTTTCCGGACCTCGTGTTCTGCCGCACGATCAGATCAAGGCCAATATGCGGGCTGTGCTTTCCGATATTCAGGACGGCACCTTTGCAAGCCGCTGGATTGCAGAAAATAAGAACGGCCGTTCGTTCTTCAACTCCAAGCGGGATCAGCTGGCAAAGCATCAGATGGAAATTGTTGGGGAAGAGCTTCGGAACAATATGCTCTGGAAGGACAGTGTCGAGGGCGATAAGGGCTTGGATGCTGCCTCCAACTAAGTTATTATAGATTAAGATCAAAAAAGGCAAGGGAGGCGGCCAGCGCCGCTTCCCTTTATTTCAATACAGGAGGTTCCTTCTATGAAGCTTTCCGCGAATGTTACGCAGGGCGTGGATCGCGCGCCGAATCGCTCATTATTCAATGCACTGGGATATACGAAAGAGGAATTGGATCGCCCCTTGGTGGGGATTGTCAGCTCTTATAACGAGATTGTTCCCGGCCATATGAATCTCGATAAAATTGTAGAGGCTGTAAAAGCCGGAGTGTCCATGGCCGGCGGCACACCAATTGTGTTTCCTGCAATTGCTGTTTGCGATGGTATTGCAATGGGGCATATCGGGATGAAATATTCTCTGGTTACGCGTGATTTGATTGCAGATTCCACGGAGGCCATGGCGATTGCGCATCAATTTGATGCACTTGTGATGATTCCCAATTGTGATAAAAATGTGCCTGGACTATTGATGGCGGCGGCCCGTATTAACGTGCCTACCATTTTTGTCTCCGGCGGTCCGATGTTGGCGGGACGTCTGAAGGATGGCCGTCGCACCTGCCTTTCGCATATGTTTGAGGCTGTGGGAGCCTATCATGCGGGTACCATGGATGAGGCAGGTGTCGATGAATATGTAGAAAATGCCTGTCCGACTTGCGGATCCTGTTCCGGCATGTATACGGCAAACTCCATGAACTGCCTGACAGAGGCGATTGGCATGGCACTCCGCGGGAATGGTACCATTCCGGCCGTTTATTCGGCCAGAATTCGTCTGGCAAAGCAGGCCGGCATGAAGGTTATGGAATTGCTGGAGAAAGACATTCGTCCGCGTGATATCATGACGCCTGCAGCATTTCACAACGCTGAAACGGTAGATATGGCTTTGGGATGTTCCACCAATACCATGCTCCATTTGCCGGCGATTGCACATGAGGCCGGGGTGGAGATTGATCTGGATCAGGCCAATGAGATTTCTGCAAAGACCCCTAATTTGTGCCATTTGGCTCCTGCTGGAGACACGTTTATGGAAGATCTGGATCGGGCTGGCGGAGTCTGGGCTGTTATGAAAGAGCTCACAAAGAAAGGGCTTTTGGACACGTCATGTCTCACAGTTACCGGAAAGACCTTGGCAGAGAATCTGGATGGCGTTGTCAATCTGGATGAAACGCTGATCCGCCCAATTGACAATCCGTACAGCCAAAACGGCGGTATTGCCGTGCTCAAGGGTAATTTGGCAGAGGACGGATGTGTTGTAAAACAGTCGGCCGTAGCGCCGGAAATGATGGTGCATGAGGGCCCCGCCCGGGTATTCGACTCTGAGGAGGAAGCCATTGATGCAATTTATAATAAGCGCATTCAGAGCGGCGATGTGGTAGTAATCCGTTATGAGGGACCGAAAGGCGGACCGGGCATGCGGGAGATGCTGAATCCAACGTCAGCGATCTGTGGCATGGGATTGGGCGAGAGCGTCGCCTTAATCACTGACGGTCGCTTTTCCGGCGCAACCCGCGGCGCAGCCATAGGCCATGTATCCCCGGAGGCGGCAGACGGCGGAAATATTGCGTTGGTAGAGGAAGGGGACATCATTGCAATTGATATCCCGGCATGCAAGATTGAGTTGAAGGTATCTGACGAAGAACTTCAAAAACGCCGTGCGCGTTGGGTCTGCCCAGAGCCAAAGGTGAAGACCGGATATCTGGCTCGGTATGCGAAACTCGTATCTTCGGCAGATAAAGGAGCTATTTTGCGTGTTTAAACCACTATTATGACAAAAACAGGAGCCTTAGGGTTCCTGTTTTTATATTTATAGCTGGCCTGAACAATCGTTTTGATTTGGAGTGGCTGCTTACTCTGGGGAGGTTCAGTGTGAACACCGAATCAAATACTAGAATTGTTTTTTTTGCGTTCCCATGATATACTGAATGAAAATCGCTGCGTTTTATCATGGCTCAATATAAAACCGAATCAAGGATTTTGGTGGGGGTCAACTGAGCGTTTAGGACAGATAACATGCAGGGCGGAGGAAACAATATGGCAAACAAACTGGAACTCACCTGGTATGGAAAAGAGGAACCAATTCGGGTGGAACCGCGAATACTGATTGAACATCCAGAATGGTCGAATGTAGAACACGATCCAAATACAGAAAATATGTTGATCCATGGGGATAACCTGTTGGCACTGAAAGCGCTGGAGCGGCGATTTACTGGACAAATCAAATGTATCTACATTGATCCGCCCTATAATACGGGCAATGCGTTTGAAAAATATGACGATAATCTGGAACATTCTATCTGGCTAAATCTGATGTATTGGAGGTTTCAATATCTCTATTCGTTGCTGCGGAAAGACGGGTTTATGTTTGTCAATCTGGATGAACAAGAGCATGCGTATGCCAAGGTTGTTTTGGATGGAATTTTCGGGCGTGAAAATTTTATTGGAGATATTATCTGGCAGAAGCGAAAGGGTGGAGGAAATGATTCGCGCTATTTGGCGCTGGACCATGATTATATTCTTGTATATGCCAAAGATGCATCGAAAGAAACCCATCCTGTGAAATGGCGTACAACGCAGTCAGAGGAGTACCGGAAACGATATAAAGAAACAGAGCCGGATGGAAGACGATATTACTGGGACACAGTTGCACGCGACGGCTTACAGAATCCGATACCGGTGTCTGTTCCTTGTCCGGATGGGACCGTCCTTTCGATCAATTCACAGATTGGGCAGGAGACCATTATGCAGGGGCTGGAAAATGGAACCGTACGGCTGATGAAAACGAAGAATGGCTGGACATTACATCACAAGGTATACATGCGTGACGGGCAGGTTCAACGCTCAATTTTAAACGATGTCGGTACGAATAAGACGGCAGGAGATGAAATGGAATACCTCTTTGGCGATTCAAAGGCATTTCCTTATCCCAAACCGGAGAGCCTGATTTCGAGAATACTGGAGCTTGCAACGAAACCTGGGGATTGGGTGCTGGATTCATTCCTCGGTTCAGGTACAACAGCTGCGGTTGCTCATAAAATGGGAAGAAAATATATAGGGATTGAAATGGGAGAACATGCATATACCCACTGTAAAGTTAGGCTGGACAAAGTGATTGCCGGAGAAGATCAAGGGGGAATTACGAAGGCTGTTAATTGGAAAAACGGCGGAGGATATCGTTTTTATGAGTTGGCGCCGACGCTGATTGAGCGGGATCCATTCGGCGTGTATGTGATCAATAAAACATACAATGCGGATATGCTGGCAGCGGCAGTGGCGCTGCATGAAGGATTCACCTATCAGCCTGATGAAAACCTGTTTTGGAAACAATCCATGGGAAATGAAAAATCCTATCTGTTTGTCACTACGCGTCATATAAACGGCGCATATCTGAAATCCATCAAAGATACCATGGAGGATGACGAATATCTTGTGATTGCCTGCTGTTCCTTTGATCGTGGGCTGGACAGAGCATATAAGCAGATTACAATCAAAAAAATTCCACAGATGCTGCTGTCTCGCTGTGAGTTTGGAAAAGAGGATTATAATCTGAACATTGTGTGTCCTCCTGTTTGGCAAGAGGAGGAAGCGTGCGATGAATAATGGACTTTTCCCTCAGTATTCTACTGACTATATTAGTGGAGCTATGTCACTCCGAACGCCGCAAAAAGAATCCCTGAAGATACTGGAAAATATTATAAAACATGTGCCGCTGCGCAAAGACACTGATTTAAGCACGGCGCTTCATACCATCCACGATATGTATCCCACATGCTCAGATTTTGAACGGGAATTTATGTCGTTTACATTTGCTTTGGCTACCGGTGTGGGTAAAACCCGGCTGATGGGGGCGTTTATTGCTTATCTTTATACACAGCACGATATTAAGAACTTTTTTGTTGTCGCGCCCAATACGACTATTTACGAAAAATTAAAACAAGACTTGAGCGATTCCAGCAATCCAAAATATGTATTCAAAGGATTGGGCTGCTTCAGCACGCCGCCGCTGGTGGTTGCGGATGACGATTACCGGGAAAAACAGATATCCTTCTTTGACTCAGATCTTCATATTTTCGTGTTCAATATTGATAAGTTCAATAAAGAGGGCGGCCATATGAAGAGGGTGAATGAATTCATTGGGGAATCGTTCTATCAGTTTTTGTCCAATCTACCGGATTTGGTTTTGATTATGGATGAATCCCATCATTACCGTGCGGAAAGGGGAGTTAGCGCGCTCGATCAGCTGCACCCGCTGCTTGGGTTGGAGCTGACGGCTACACCGCTTGTCAAGAAGGGGTCCAAGCAGATTCCGTTCAAAAATGTTGTATATGAATATCCACTTTCCAAGGCGATTGAGGATGGATACACACGGACGCCGTTTGCCGTGACACGTACCGATATAGACTTCTACCATTTTGGCGATGAGCAACTTGACAAAATGATGCTTTTGGATGGAATTGCCTGTCATGAAAAGATCAAAGGCAAATTGGAGATCTATGCGGATCGTTATGGAAAACATGTAGTCAAGCCGTTTATGCTGGTGGTGTGCAAAGATACTACCCATGCGGCATGGGTGGAACGATTTATTCGGTCAAATGAATTCCGTGAGGGTGCGTACCGGAATAAGACCATTGTTGTGCATTCCAAACAGCGCGGGGCGGAAAGCGAGGCCAATACCCGCCTTTTGCTCAGCGTAGAGAGTCCGGAGAACCCGGTTGAAATTGTCATTCATGTCAACATGCTCAAAGAGGGATGGGATGTGAACAACTTGTATACCATCGTTCCTTTGCGGACCGCGGCTTCCAAAATCCTGCGGGAACAGATGGTTGGTCGAGGCTTGCGGCTCCCCTATGGGGAACGCACGGGCGTCAAAGAGATAGATGCCGTTATGCTCACTGCCCATGACAAGTTTCATGATATATTGGAAGAAGCGCAAAAGGGAGATTCTATTTTTAAAGCCGGCAATGTCATTCAGGCGGAGGAGATAGAGCCGGAACAGCAGGAGTACACGCAGCTGGCTATTCCAATGGAGCCGGATGAACTGCTGGAAACGGCATATAACAAAACCGGTCTGGAACGGAATGAAAGTACGGATACGCTGCTAAGAACAGCGGGAGAACTGATTCGTACAGAGGTCATTCAGCATATTCAAAATACGCCCTCCCATGCAGTGACATCCGATCAGGCACGGCAGATTGCAGAAACCGTTAAGGAAAAACTCAACGAAGATCAAGATTTGGGTAATATATTTAAGGAAAATGAGATGCCGCTTACCGCCTGGATGCTGTACCAAACAGAAAAAACGCATCATGATGTGGTGGACGGATTCATTCCCATTCCGCGGATTAAGGTAACGGATGCCGGCGTGGAGGAATATGTGTTTGTGGAGTTTTGTCTGGATATGACTGATTTTAACCATGTTCCGATTAAAAATGAATTGCTCATTCAGAGCCTTGAGGATATGCAGGACAGGCAGCGCATCAAAGCCGATGCAATTGATTTTGAGGGATACCAACCGGAAAAGGTTGTGTTGGAGGAGCTGCTGAATAAACCTGAAATCAATTATGAAAAATGCTCCGGACTTCTTTTTCAATTGATATCCCAGGTGTGCGACTATTATGAAAATCAATATGGCGTCAACGGCATGCAGAATATTGTTATGATGTATAAACGGGATATTGCCCAGAAAATTTATACGCAAATGATGCAGCATTTTTATTGTGAAAATGGATTTCTGCAAGAAGAAGTAATCGGTGCAAGAAATTATAATATTCCGCATCATTATGATTTCAAGAGTCGTGTAGGCCTGTTTGATCCTTATACGGGTGATATTCGCTCTGTTCTCTTTGATGGAATACAACATGGTGTGTTTCAGACTGCAAAATTTGACAGCCATCCGGAGCTTGTGCTTGCTCGTATTTTGGAAACCGATCGGGAAACCGTGTTGAATTGGTTGCGGCCCAATCCCAAAGAATTTAACATAACTTATAATCATGGGCGGGTTTACGAACCTGATTTTGTCGTGGAGACAAAAGACGTCATTTACCTGGTAGAAATAAAGGGAGAAGACAGAATTGACGATCCAAAGGTTATTGCAAAGAAAAAACGTGGAGTTCAATACTGTGAGGTTGCATCTCGTTGGGCCAAAGCAAATGGATATAAGGAGTGGCGGTATTTATTTATACCGTCCAAGCAAATATTGCCCAATTCATCTTTTTCGCAATTGGCAAAAATGTTTCTCACTGTATAGAAAAGAAAACGATAGAATTACGGTATTGTTATAAAGTTGAACCAGACGATCAGCGACAACAACGTTGGCGTGTTTTGTCCAAAGGGTGGAGGATATATGTTTGAGTTTATGCGAGTATCCTGTTGCGTTCCGGCTATAGAAGTGGCGGATGTGACGGGGAATACAGAGAAAATCTGCGCCCAGCTTCGTGAAGCGGCGAAGCAGGGCAGTAATATAGCGGTGTTTCCGGAATTGTGCTTGACGGGCTATACCTGCCAGGATTTGTTCTTCCAGAAGACGCTGCTGGAGAATTGCAATGCGGCGCTTCAGAACATTGCGGAGTTGACAAAAGAACTGAAGATTGCCGCTGTAGTGGGGGCGCCGGTAGAGATTCAGGGACAGTTGTATAACTGTGCCGTGGTGCTTTCTGATGGCGGTGTCGATGGGATTGTGCCAAAGACGTTTATGCCGAACTATGGCGAATATTATGAGAAAAGATGGTTTTCCAGTTCCGAAGACCTGTTGGCAGCAGGGATTACCGAAATTCGTATGGGGGAAAAATTAGTTCCTGTAGACCGTGCGCTGATATTTGCGGTACCTGGAGGCCCGCGGTTTGGAATTGAGCTCTGTGAGGATCTTTGGGCGCCTTTACCGCCCAGTACGTTCCTCAGCATGAATGGAGCAGAAGTTATTTTAAATCTCTCTGCCAGCAATGAGATTATCGCCAAACGTCAGTATCGCCGGCAGTTGGTGTCTCAGCAGTCAGGCCGGTGCCTTTGCGTTTATGTTTATTGTTCTTCGGGGTGTAGTGAGTCCACGCAGGATTTGGTGTTTTCCGGTCACAGCATCATTGCGGAAAATGGTTCTATTTTGAAGGAAAACAAGAAATTACTAGATACAGGCTATGTGCTGACTACAGATGTCGATCTTGGAAAAATTCGTGCAGATCGGATGAAAAATCGAAGCTTTTCGGACACTGCAAGAGTTTATGGGAGACATGAAACGGCAAAGCTTGTGTCCATGCATTCAGAGCATTGGGGGAGTGATGGCAGTCTCTATTGGATTTCCAAGTTACCTTTTGTTCCTTCCGGTCGTCAAGATCGCCAGGAACGTTGTATGAACATTTTTGAAATGCAGGTGGCTGGACTGAAAAAGCGCCTGGCAGTTACCGGGGGCAAAGCGGTTGTTGGCGTGTCCGGCGGGCTGGATTCTACTTTGGCACTGCTAGTATCGGCGGAAGCTGTCCGACAGATGGGACGAACGTCGAAAAATGTGGTGGGGATTACCATGCCGTGTTTCGGTACCACAGATCGAACGTACAATAACTCGTTGGAACTCATGAAAACCCTGGGCGTTACTTCGGTTACAATCCCGATTGCATCTGCGGTAGAGCAGCATTTCAAAGACATTGGACATGAAAAGGAAGTCACAGATTTGACCTTTGAAAATGCCCAGGCACGGGAGCGAACCCAAGTGCTCATGGATTATGCGGGCAAAGTAGGGGGCCTGGTGGTAGGCACTGGGGATCTCAGTGAATTGGCGTTAGGTTGGTGCACTTATAATGCCGACCACATGAGCATGTATGGAGTCAATGTTTCGATACCAAAGACCCTGATCCGCTGGATGATCGATTCTTTAATAGAATATGATGTGTTTCCGAACAGCACCAATGTCCTAAAGGACATATTGGACACGCCCATCAGTCCGGAATTGTTGCCGCCGGATGAAGACGGAAAAATTTCTCAGCAAACGGAAAGTATCGTTGGGCCGTATGCCCTTCATGATTTTTTCCTGTACTATGTCCTGCGCTTTGGCTTTACGCCGGAAAAAATCTACTATCTGGCCCAAATGGCGTTTGAACAGGATTTTGATGGAGATACCATAAAAAAATGGATGAAAATCTTTTACCGGCGATTTGTGCAGCAGCAGTTTAAACGCAGCTGCTTACCGGATGGAGTTAAGGTCGGGTCCGTTTGCCTCAGTCCCCGTGGAGACTGGCGAATGCCCAGTGATGCGTCTGCGGCGGATTGGCTTCGACGGATAGAATCCATGTGAGATAAGGAGAAACAATGTCTAAGATAACAATTCGACCGAATATATCGGAATATATGGAGGAACTCCGGCAATGGCTGGATTCGTCGAAAGATGACCCGCTGGAGGAAATGGCAGAATTCTTTCGTGTACGGCTCAACCTGTACGAGGGGCATATGGCCATCTGGAAGGATGCCTATCGTCGTATGGCGGAGCTGGTTCCTGCAGAAACAAAAACAATCCTGGATCTCGGCTGCGGAACCGGACTGGAGATTGATGAGATCGAAAAGCGTTTTCCCAAGGCAGAAATTACGGGTGTGGATCTTTCTTTGGATATGCTGAATCGGCTCCGGGAAAAGCATCCGTCCGTGCAGATTATTCATGGGGATTATTTTCAGGTGAATCTGGGAAAATCTTGTTATGACTGTGTGGTGAGCTTTGAGAGTCTGCATCATTTTCTGCCAGATCCGAAGCAAAGGCTTTTTGAGCGTATACATCAGACGCTGAAACCGGGCGGTACGTATTTAGAAGTGGATTATTTGGCTTGCTGTCAGGAGGAAGAAGAAATTCTGATGGAATCTTGTCGAGAAAAAAGACAGCGTGCCGGAATTCCTGCGGAACAGTATGTCCACTTTGATACGCCGTTGACAGTAGAACATGAAATGGAACTGCTGAAAAATGCAGGCTTTTACAGGGTGGAGCTTGTGGATTGCATAGAAGGGGCCGGTTTTCTCCTGTGTCAAAGGGAGGGACGGCTGTGAAACTGATGATCGCGTCGGATCTTCATGGTTCGGCATATTATACAGAAAAGCTTATAGAGGCCATGCAGCTGGAAAAACCGGATCAAGTGGTCTTACTGGGGGATCTGCTGTACCATGGCCCGCGGAATGAACTGCCGCGGGATTATGCGCCTAAACAGGTGATAGCGATGCTCAACCGGATTCGGGAGAAGCTTCTCTGCGTTCGTGGAAACTGCGATGCAGAAGTGGATCAGATGGTACTGGATTTTCCGATTTTGGCTGAATATGCGCTGCTCTATTGGGATGGCTTGATTATCCATGCAGTACATGGCCATAAAAATTTATCCATGCCGGTTCAGTCCGGAAGTTTAATTCTCTGCGGGCACACGCATGTACCGGCAATCCGGGAGATAGACGGGCATTTTTGTGCAAATCCCGGTTCTGTTGCGATACCCAAAGAGAATAGTGCCCATGGCTATATGGTATTACAGGATCGGACGCTGATTCATAAATGCTTAGAGCCGGGACAAACATTGGACCCCTTCACATTTCCAAAATGATGTGATATAATGATGATAATTTGAAGGAGGTGGCACCATGGAGGAAGTTGTAAAAATTAAAAAACTGTTGGAGCAGGATCGGCCGGAGAACTGGGAGACCCTTCCGGACATTGAGCTGTATATGGATCAAGTGGTGTCGTATTTGCCAAGGCAAAGTGTTGGTGGAAAAATACCGTCCATGACTTCGGCAATGATCAATAACTATGTAAAAGACGAGCTGCTGCCCAGAGCGTGCGGTAAGCGCTATCATAAGGAACATTTGATTTATCTCACCGCCATTGGCTTGCTCAAGAATGTTTTGACGGTAAGGGATATGAAACTTTTGTTGGATCTGGAAATCCAAGATGGAGAAGAAGCGGCCTTTTATGAAAGATTCCTGAAGGGCATTGATGAAGCGTTCGATTCTGTAGAAGCTGGAATTAACCCGGATCTTACGGCGGAAGAGTTGCCAGTGGTGGCTATGCGGTTAGCGCTGGCATCTTGTGCCGCAAAGACGGCATGCGAGCAACTTTTGGCTGTAATTCGTGCGCAAAATCCGGAAGAGGATCCCAAGGTGAGAAAAGAAAAGGAAAAAGAGGCGGCAAAACGTGCGAAAGCAGAACGTAAAGCTGCAGAAAAATCTGTGGAAAAGTCCGCGGAAAAAGACGAAACGGAAGAGATGACCGCCTCAAAGGCATAGTAAAATTACAGACTGAGGCGTTTGAACCAGTTGACTATGAATTGTCGTTGGAAATGTAGTAAAAATATGATGTCCTGCCAATTTTGGCAGGACATCATATTTTTACTTTACAAAGAGTTCTTTGCGCTTATTGAAATAAATGTAGTCACAGACAATCAGAATCAATAGCACAACTGCATTGGATACATTGGAGGGATTTATGAGATTGATGCCAGTGATAATAGAGGCGGAAACAAGATAGAATATCAGCAAAACCAGATTCAAAGCGAGGAAGATGTATAGCATCACAGGCGCGTGTTTTTTAAACTTTGCCAATTGAAAACGGGTGATAAAGGCAAATATGACCAGGACCAGATATAACACACCTGTAAGCATATCCAGTGTATGTAATCCCGGATATACAAAATATACAGCATCGGCCTCTAGGCCATAACTCAGCCCCATAAACGACGACATTGCGTTAAAGAAATTCAGGACAGCATTAGCAAATAATTGAAA
Organism: uncultured Eubacteriales bacterium; assembly: GCA_902475435.1. GTDB lineage: Bacteria > Bacillota > Clostridia > Oscillospirales > Oscillospiraceae > HGM13006. The sequence goes on from CABRZL010000017.1 coordinate 26,764, forward strand.
ATATATAGTGAACTTAAACCATTTCATGGGGAATGCCGGTTTCTGCGGTACTTCAGGGCGGTAAGCGGCGTAAGGATTTTCTGTGGGCCTGGATATTTGGGGAACGTATGATTCGGCCCGCGGGGATTCTGTGGGGACAGTTCCGGTTGCTGTAGGGACGGCCGCTCCGCAGCGGGTGCAGAAGTTGGAACCGTCGGGTAAGGGGGCACCGCATTTGGAACAATACATAAAATCATCCTTCCTTTTCTGAATAAGCCTATTATATGAAACGAAAAAAGAGATGTCAAATATGTCGAAAAAGGATCATCGGAGAATTCCGATGATCCTGAATGATTTAGCCTATAAGCCGGGTTCTGTAATCGACAGCCATCTATCTAGGCCCTACGTTACCGCAGGGCTCAAGCCACCTATTCAGGGACAGCCGGGCCAGCTTAAGTCCCTATTGCGGTGTTGCTCCGGATAGAGTTTACAGGACTGCACGCTTTCACACGGCAGCCGGTGAGCTCTTACCTCGCCTTTCCACCCTTACCGCAGGAACTGCCAATGCACTATCGGGTGAGCTGACAGGCTCTGATGGTTGACATAGTGATGGCACGAACCGACGGCGGTATATCTCTGTTGCACTTTTCCTGTAGTCGCCTACGGCGGGCGTTACCCGTTATCCTTGCCCTATGGAGCCCGGACTTTCCTCACAGGGGGCCTTTCGGCACACCATGCGCGGCTGCCCGGCTAAATCATGCCTATCATACTCTACTTTTTCTTGCTTGTCAAATGTAGACGCAGATTGCAAAAATTCTTTTTATCGTGTACAATATAACGTCGGCAAATGAAATCATTAAAGGACTGATCGATATGACAGTAAAAGAATATTTTAAAACGCTGCAGGGAAAACGCGTCACGGTTGTTGGTTTGGGCATCAGTAATCGTCCGCTGGTTCAAATGCTTTTATCCTATGGGATTTCCGTTGAGTGCCGGGATAGGGCGCCAAGAGAGAAGCAGCCGCCGGAAGTTTTGGCGTTGGAAACGCAGGGTGCGAGGCTGAGGCTGGGCGAGGATTACCTGGAAGATATCCGGGCGGATGTGGTATTCCGAACGCCGGGGCTCAATGCGTTTTGTCCGCAGCTTACGGCGCTCCGTGAGCAGGGAACTGTGGTGACTTCAGAGATGGAAGTGTTTTTTACGGTTTGTCCATGTACGATCTTTGGTGTAACGGGTTCGGATGGAAAAACCACGACCACTACGCTGATTGCAAAGCTGCTGGAACGGTCGGGGAAAACGGTGTGGTGCGGCGGAAATATCGGCACGCCTTTGCTGCCGCAAGTTGAACAAATGAAAAAAGATGATATGGTTGTGGTAGAGCTCAGTTCATTCCAGCTGATGGATATGGATCGGAGTCCGCATATTGCGGTGATGACCAACCTTTCTCCCAATCATTTGGATATCCATAAGGATATGGAAGAATATGTTGTGTCCAAGGAAAATATTTATCTGCATCAGAATGCTGAAGATACAGTGATATTAAATATGGATAATGAGATTACGAATCGTTTTGTTTCAAAAGCAAAAGGGCATGTTTTGCAATTTTCCAGAGTGAAACGTCCGGAGAAGGGATATTATCTGAGGGACGATCAGATGATTTGCCGAGTCGATGGATCGCAGGAACAGGAGATTATGTCCGCCCAAGATATTTTAATTCCCGGTGTGCATAATATCGAGAACTATATGGCAGCATTCTGTGCGGTAGACGGTCTGGTTTCTCCAGAGGTTATGGTGCAGCTGGCAAAAACCTTTGGCGGTGTAGCGCATCGGATCCAACTGGTACGAGAAAAAGATGGAGTTCAATTCTATGACAGCTCCATAGACTCCTCGCCAAACCGTACCAAGGCCGCGCTTATGAGTTTTTCTCAGAAGGTTATCATGATAGCCGGGGGGAAAGATAAGGGGATTGGCTACGATGATTTAGGGCCAGAACTTCGTGCGCATGTGAAGGTTTTGGTGTTGACGGGTATGACCGCCGGAAAAATTCGGGCGGCAGCGGAGCAAGTGCCCGGTTATGACGGTACAAATCCAGAGATACTGGATGTGGAGGACTTCGACGATGCAGTTCGTGTGGCGGCATCCAGAGCAAAACGTGGGGATGTGGTTCTGTTGTCGCCGGCCAGTACCTCTTTTGACCGATTCAAAAATTTTGAGGAACGTGGGAACCAATTTCAAAAAGTTGTAATGAGTTTGTCGTGAAGGTTCCCGCATGATCGTTGCGTTGAGATACGGGACAGACTTGGATGAAGCAGAATTTATGATGGCAGGCTATGTGACTGCTTGTGGACTGCTATAGCGGAAACGGAGATAATACAATGCTGATTTCAGAAGAAACAAGAGCTTTGGCCCGGCGGGCAGAGGAACGCTGTGCGCCGGCCTTTTCGACGATTGACCGAACGGCGCAATATAATGCGGAAAAAGTACTTGCCGCGTTTCAGGAATATCATGTCAGCGCCGCGCATTTGGTGGGTACTACGGGATATGGCTATGATGATCTGGGGAGAGATACGCTGGACAAGATATTTGCCAGGACCTTTGGCGCTGAGGCCGGACTGGTGCGGAGCCAGTTTGTCAACGGAACCCATACGATTACCTGTGCGCTTATGGGAATTCTGCGCCCCGGAGATTTGGTGATTTCAGCATTTGGAGCGCCCTATGATACGCTCTTGGGCGTGATTGGAGTGACAGGAAACGCGCCTGGAAATATGCTGGAATTGGGAATTGAATACCTGGAGGTTCCTATGACGGCGGATCTCCGGCCAGACATTCCCGGGATTCAAAAGGCGGTTCAAATGCATCATGCAAAGCTGCTGATGATTCAGCGTTCCAGAGGATATTCTGTCCGAGCGGCGCTGACGGTTCAAGAGATTGGAGAGATCATTGCAAAGGCCAAGGAGGCCAATCCGAATATTTTGGTGTTTGTAGACAATTGTTACGGAGAGTTTGTGGAAGAAAAGGAACCCACGGAAGTGGGCGCCGATATTATGGCCGGTTCCCTGATTAAAAATCCGGGTGGCAGCATTGCGCCCACCGGCGGATATATTGTGGGAAAAACGGAATTGGTAGAGGCGGCGGCTATGAGGCTTACCTGCCCGGGAATCGGACGGGAATGCGGTTGCAGTATGGATGTGAACCGGCTGCTGTATCAGGGGTTCTTCCTGGCGCCGCATGTAACCGCACAGGCGCTGAAAACGGCGGTATTTTGTGCTGCCATGATGGAAGGTCAGGGGTATATTACGTCGCCTACTGTAGATGCACTGCGTGGGGATATTGTACAGACGGTTGAATTTCAAAAGCCGGAACTGCTCCGGGCATTTTGCCGCGGGGTGCAAATGGGCGCTCCGGTTGATTCCTATGTGACGCCGGAGCCTTGGGATATGCCAGGATACGAAGACCAGGTGATTATGGCTGCCGGGGCCTTTGTACAGGGAGCGTCTATAGAACTCAGTGCAGACGGACCGATGCGTCCGCCTTATACAGCGTATTTACAGGGGGGGATTACGTATGAATCTGGCCGGCTGGGGATTCTTCTGGCGCTGGAACAGCTGAGAAAGGGTGGCGCTTGATGAGATTATTCCATCGAACTTCGCAGGATAATCGAAGCGCTTGTGCTGCGGTGATTGTGGCTGCGGGGTCTGGTCGGCGAATGCATGGAGTAGACAAGATCATGGCGGAACTTGATGGGAAACCCGTGATTGTACATACGATCACTGCCTTTGAAGAAACGCCGTGCATTGATGAAATCATTGTAGTGGCACGATTGGATCAGACAGAAATTCTGGAAAGGCTGATTCGGGAAAACGAATTCCAGAAGGTTCGGGCCGTGATTCCAGGCGGAGATGATCGGGTGGAGTCTGTCCGTTGCGGGCTTCGGAAAGTCAGTCCCAAGATGGAATTGGTGGCAGTACAGGATGGGGCGCGTCCGCTGGTTTCCAGAGAAATAATAGAGAAAACTGTGGAGATGGCGTCTTGGCGCCATGCGGCTGCGCCCGCTGTGCCGGTCAAGGACACCATTAAAGAAATAGATCGCTCTGGGCGAGTTACTGCCACGCCGGATCGAACGGTGTTACGGGCAGTACAGACCCCGCAGGTATTTCAGAGAGATCTTCTCTTGGCTGCGTGGGAGAAGGCGCAAAAAGAAGGGAAACGCTATACGGATGATTGCAGCGCGATGGAAGCGCTGGGCGTGCCGGTTTATCTCACAGAAGGCAGTGAAGAAAATTTAAAGATTACCACGCAGTTGGATTTGTTTCTGGCAGAGAATATCCTTTTAAGGAGGAAACAGACGTGAGAATTGGTCATGGATATGATGTACACCGGCTCGTGGCAGGGAGAAGGCTCGTTTTGGGCGGCGTGGAAATCCCGTGGGACAAGGGGTTGGACGGCCATTCGGATGCAGATGTGCTGACGCATGCAGTTATGGATGCGCTGCTTGGAGCGGCAGGGCTGGGAGATATCGGCCGGCATTTTCCCGACCATGAGGAAAAATATCGAAATATCAATAGTCAGGTTTTGCTTCAAAAGGTTTGTGGCATGCTTTTAGATAATGGCTACCGAATTGGAAATTTGGATGCCACGATTATTGCGCAGCGGCCCAAATTGATGCCGTATTTGGAGTGTATGAAACAGTGTATGGCAGATACGATGAACATTTCAGTCGAACAGATTAATCTGAAAGCTACCACGGAAGAAAGACTCGGGTTTACTGGAAGAGAAGAGGGGATTTCAGCGCATTGCGTATGCCTGATTCAGGAGAATTAGGGACCCCATTTCAAATTTTGACATATCATGCTCATGGGAGGAATTTCTATGAGCATGATTTTTTTCACCTATCGGGCCCAGACGCAGGCTCGTCAAGGTGCTTCGATACTGAGGGAGGCAGGAATTCAGGGAAGGCTGGATCGTACGCCAGCGAAACTGGCAGTGAATGGCTGCGGGTTCGGATTATGGGTTCCTGCGACGCAGGCCTATGGAGCTGCGTTGGAGTTGCGGGGCAGAAACTGTCCCTATGAACGAAGCTATAAGGTGGATGGAAACGCGGTAAAGGTGGTGACGCTGTGATCTATTTGGACAATGGAGCAACTTCTCTGCCGAAACCAGATGCAGTCATACGTTCTATGGCTTGGGCAGCCGGGCATTTAGCGTCGCCGGGACGCGGAAGTTCGGAGGCGTCTGATCAGGCGGATGAACTGCTCTATAATCTCCGAATGACTGCGGGAGAAATGTTTCACTGTGATCCGCAGCAGGTGATATTGACTACTTCCGCCACCCATGGCCTGAATATAGCCATTAAATCGCTGGTGGGGCCGGGAGATCGCGTGGTGATATCCGGAATGGAACACAATGCTGTTGTGCGGCCTTTGTACGCCTTGGGGGCGCAAATAGAAATTGCGCGAGGAGAACTTTTTCACGACGAGAAACTACTTCACGATTTTGAACGTTTGCTGACTGCGGAAACAAAAGCGTGTGTTGTTACGCATGTATCCAATGTGTTTGGCTGGATTCTCCCGGTAGAAAAAATTGCTGCCATGTGTTGGGAACGGGGAATTCCATTCGTGCTTGACGCGGCTCAGTCGGCCGGAACGCTTCCGGTAGATATGGAAGCATTGCGGGCGGCATTTATTGCAATGCCGGGGCATAAGGGGCTTCTGGGTCCGCAGGGAACAGGACTTTTACTATGCGGGCATGAAACGAAGACCATATTGGAAGGCGGAACAGGAAGTGTGTCTCGGCAAAAGGAGATGCCGGACTTTTTGCCGGATCGGCTGGAAGCCGGCACACAGAATGTATCGGGAGCGGCTGGGCTGCTGTCGGGCATACAATATATCAAAACTATGGGCTTACGGGCAATCTGGGAACAGGAGCAGTATTTGGCAGAGATGCTGAAAGCACGGCTGAGGCGAATCCCCAAGTTACAGGTGTTTTGCGGGGAACACCAAACTGGTACGGTGTCTTTCGTAGCAAGGGAACAGGACAGTGTCGTTTTGGCGGGAAAACTGGCGGAGGCAGGGATTGCGCTCCGGGCAGGACTTCATTGTGCGCCGCTGGCGCATGAGACGGCAGGTACGTTGGAAACGGGAACCATTCGCGTCAGTATTGGCCCTCATAATCGGGAGGAAGATATTCGAGCATTGACAAGGGCACTGACAGAATTGATGGAATGATCTTCGGATAATTTGATTCCTGACGAAAAAAGTGCTTACGCCCTTGCCATTTTCCAATCCGTTTTGTATAATAGAATTGTGATATGTAAACCTGCGTAATCCGCAAGCGAAACGGAGATGTACGCTTTGAATGCACTGGAGCTGTTATGGAATAGAATCCAACGGGTGATTACGATTATCAATTTCCCGACGGATATCCTGGATATACTCATTGTCACTTTTCTGATCTACAAGGTTTTAAATTTATCAAAGTCCAGAAGCTCGGCACAGATCGTCAAGACGGTCATTTTTTTGCTGGTGCTCAGTTATGTGTCCAGTGTGCTTGGGCTCAATACACTGAATTATATTGTCAGCAAGGTCATTGAGGTCGGTCTCATTGCGTTGGTCGTGGTATTTCAGCCGGAGCTTCGGAGAGCCATGGAGCGTTTGGGCGGCAGTTCGATCAAGGGAATGCTGGTTCCTAAGGCCCAGGTGGGGGATTCCACGCGAACTGTAGAGCAGACGGTTGCAGCCTGCCGCTCCATGTCTCGGCAAAAGATAGGCGCGCTTATTGTATTTGAACGGGAAAACAGCTTGGACGAATATTTTAAGACCGGGACCGTGGTTGATGCGGCTGTTTCGGCAGAACTTTTGAAGAATATCTTTTTTCCCAAAGCGGCGCTTCATGATGGAGCCGTCGTAGTTAGAAACGATCGGATTGCAGCCGCAGGGTGTGTATTGCCGCTGACAGAAAATCCAAATCTAAGTCGGGATCTGGGGACCCGCCATCGGGCGGCAATTGGAATTACAGAACATTCTGATGCGGTGGTGGTTGTGGTTTCGGAAGAAACCGGAGTCATTTCCTGCGTGGTTGGAGGCAATCTCAAACGGTATTTGACGCCTGAGACTCTTACAAAAATATTAAAGGATGAACTCGTCGAAGAGGAGATACTTCCGGTTCATCATCGAGTGTTGAGTATGTTTAGCAAAATAAAGAAAGGTAAAGATGAGGACAGTCATGAAGAAAAATAAAATTGTTTCGATTCTGCTGTCTCTGGTTATTGCGGTATGTCTCTGGATATATGTGGTCAGCACAGTTACCCCGGATGATAGTCAGTGGATCTATAACATTCCTGTAACCTTTACCAATGAGGACGGTCTTTTTTCTGATCGAGATCTGGTTCTCAGTTCGGGGCGTGACGCCACGGTAGATATCAGGTTATATGGGAAGCGGCAAGATCTTCTGAAGCTTGATAATACCAATATTACGATCACGGCGGATCTCAGCCAGGTGACCGGCGCGGGTGACTGGCGATTGCCTTATGAAATTGAATTTCCTGAAACGGTTACCAGCAGCGATATTAAGGTGGAAAGTCGGTCCAAGTATTATATCAGTGTCACAGTGGATAAGCTGGCAACCAAAGAGGTAGAGGTTCGCGCAGTATTTCAGGGAGATGTGGCAGAAGGATATACGCAGGAAGCCATTGAACTGGAGTACGATTCCATTGAAGTCAGCGGTCCCAAAGACTTGGTGGATTCAGTCGCTTGGGCACAGGTTGTGTTGGAGCGTACAAATGTCAGCAAAACAGTCTCCGATACCCTGTCGTTTACGTTAATGGATGAGGATGGAAATGAGATAGAGTCTGATGAGCTGAAATGCAGCGTCAATAATGTCAGTATTGATAAAATTGGCGTTATGATGCCGGTAAACATGGTGAAAGAGGTGCCCTTACGGGTAGATTTTATCGAAGGCGGCGGTGCGACGGTAGATCATGCGGTATGGGATATCTCGCCCAGCATCAGGACATGAATACAGATCGTTCGATCTACGA
>CABRZL010000018.1 GCA_902475435.1 uncultured Eubacteriales bacterium
GTCAGAACCCCTTGTTCCAAAAGTTCCCATTGTTGCTGGTTGATCACACTGTATCTCTGTATGATTTCGTTTGTGGGCGTTATACCAAATTGTAAAAGTACCTTCCGGAGCGCTTGTGCCTCTGCACGTTTAAAGTCCAACAGGGTATCATCCAAATCAAATAAAACTGTCGTAATCATTGCAATATTTTAATTATCTGGGACAACCATCAATTCCTGCACACGAATGCGCCGCCGCAGCCAACCGCCCTGGAAATAATAAATTACATAAAGTAAACTGGTAAACGCCCATGTAATGGGATAGCTCCATTCTACCATAATAATTGTAGGATGCAAAGGAACTGCGATCAAGACCCAGAGAACTCGCAGCACGCACACGCCAAAGCAGGTCATGATTGTAGGTATTACTGCGTCTCCGGCACCCCGGACAGCACCGGAAAAAATCTCTACACATATATAAGTAATATAGGTTGGAGTCAAGAAATGAAGCATATCCAGTGTAATGGATACAACATCCGCATCAGAAGTAAACAGCTTGAGCAGTGGATTTGCCAGCAGTAACAGGCCGGCACTAATGATAATTGTCAAAATGGCTGTAATTCCCAATGCCACCAGAGTACCTTTTTTCATACGGTCATATTTCTTCGCGCCAAAGTTCTGACCAGCGAATGTTGTAATAGAAAGACCCATTGCATTTACGGTCATCCAGTAAATAAAGTCAAGTTTTCCATAAACGGTCCAAGCTGCCACCGTTGCTGTTCCAAAGGAATTGATGCTGGCCTGAATCACCATATTGCTAACCGTATAAAGAACAGACTGAAGTCCGGCCGGCAACCCTAGCCGGCATATTTGATACAAATGCATTCGGCTTATGCGGAGTTCTCTCCACTGCAGTTGCCAAGGACTTCCTTCTGCACGTTTTAGGCAGAGTAGAACCAACACCATTGCCAGAACTTCTGAAATGACTGTAGCCAGCGCTGCGCCTGCAACGCCCATGGGTATAACTGCAACCAACAACAAGTCGAGGACAATGTTGGTTATAGCAGAAATAATCAAAAAATATACCGGTCGTTTGGAATCGCCGATGGCGCGAAGCGCACTGGTTCCCATGTTATAAAGCAGAAGCGGTATCATACCCAAATAGTATACTTGCATATAAACTTTTGCATCTTCCATAACATCCGCAGGTGTGTTCATGATTTGAAGAGAGCGTGATGTTGATGCTATCCCAATTATTGTAAAAAGCAGCCCGCCTGCTGCGGCAAGAATCATTGCAGTATGGACGCTTTTAGAGACGCCTTCCCGATCTCCCGCTCCAAAATACTGAGCGACCACTACGGAGGCACCGCTGGATAACCCTGTAAAAAATCCCACCAACAAGTTGATGATGGCCGAAGTGGAACCAACTGCAGCCAGCGCCTCTGTCCCTAAAAATTTTCCTACGATCATGGTATCTGCGGTATTATAAAATTGCTGAAAAAAAGTTCCCAACCATATTGGGAAGAAAAAAGACATCAAAGGACGCCAAATAGAACCTTCTGTAATTTCATCGTGCCGATGATCTATGGCACCGATACGCATTTCAGGCACCTCCTGCAGAACTTGTGAATCCAGGAGGCATTATATGATAACCACAGCAAAAAAGCAATGGATGCATTCCACAAGTTTTCTTTGTGAATGGTATAGAAATTTGACGTCAAAACTCAGTACTCCGTAACATACACTATTTTGAGGTGATAGCTATGGAGGAGAAGATCAATGAAACTGCGGTATGGAATCGGGTAACGGCGGCTTCTCGAGAAGGATCTAAGACTTCGGAATCAGAAACCGGCCCGATTGGGCCGGAACTTTTGGCAGCGATGGAACGAAAACAAAGTGCCATTGTACGGTATCGGCAGCTTGTATCACGGTGTAACGGAGAAATGCAGCGTGTGCTCCGAAAAATTCTGCAACAGGAACAACAGCAGCTTCGATTATTTTCTGCACTGTATTATTTTCTGACAGGTGAGCGCCCGTGTCTGGGACAGATTTCAATGCAAAACCACCGAGAATCCATAGCAGACAGCTTTCGACGCATGATGCAGGGAGAGGAGCTGTCTGCCGGGCGATTGGAAGCATTGGCTGCGCGTTCTACCGGGGAAGTACAAGAGGCCCTTGCAGATCTATGTCGTCAGGAGCGGCAGCACTTTCATTGGCTGCTTCCGCTTTTGGGGCAGAGCATCGAAAGTTAAAAAGTTTCCGGCAGGAAAAGTTCCTGCCGGAAACTTTTATAGTTTTTAGAAGCAGCGCAATTAAACGCTTCTTGTGTAGAAACGATCTACAGCAGCCTGCTTAATTTCAATACACTCTTCAATACCGAGATCGATGATCTCCTGTACGAAGGAATCCCATTCATCCATAGAACGTTCGCCTACAGCAAATTTTGTAAGATTTTCTTCGATCAGTGTCTGAATATCACCATAAATGGTCTGATACCGCTCTGTTTCGTCTGTAGTCATAGAAATTGCAGTGGGCATCTGATAATCTGTATCAGTATTAGCGCTCCAGACAGGGTCACATTCAAACTGCAGATCCATGGTGTAAGTAGACGGCGTCTCGGGGCACAACATAGGCATAACAGAATAGATAAACAGGGTGGGTTTTTCGTTTTCGGTTAACCCTTCATAATTATTCCAGTTGTCGGAATACTGAAGTTTTCCGTTTTCGTCAAAGACGTAGGAACCGTCTTCATTGCCCTCAACGCCCATGGCAGAGAGCAGAGAACCTTCATAGGTAAAGAAGAAGTCCAAATAAGTACCCAGTTTTTCCAGGTCTGTATCAGCAGTAGATACGGAAATATTGGCTAAACGACCTGAAATAGGAGATTTAACTGTACCGAAATGTGTAATCTGGCCTTCCTCTTTGACGATCGTTGGGAGCGGGGCAATCTCAAAATCAGGATTGGTACTGATACCCATTTCCACATAGTTTGGAACCATATTTGTTTCGCCAAAGAACACGCCTACATCGCCGGATGCAATTGTCCCGGTGAATTCCATGGGATTCGTGTTCTTTGTAACAAAGTCGGGGGCAATGATACCGTCTGCATAGTAGGTGGAGAACATTTCCATGTACTCTTTAAAGCCCGGCTCAACGATACCGTATTTCACCTGGCCGTCTACAATGTAGTAGGGTTCAGAAACCATGGGGAAAGTAGAGAAAGAACCGGATACATCAAAACCGGAACAAAGCGCATTGGATGTATGCACAATGCTGGCCGTTGCCATCAAAGGCTCGGGCAGGTTGAGTTCTGACTGGAATGCCCGCAGGACTTGATCCAATTCTTCATATGTAGTGGGGATTTCCATTCCAACCTGTTCCAGATAGTCGGTACGGATAAACGCACCCTCTGTAGCGCCTGTCGGATAGTTGTTAATGGAAATCAGCTTGGGGAAGTAACCGGAGTCCGTATGCAGTTCTCGCTTAATATCATCAGGAAGCTGGTCATAACACTCTTTGTAAGCGGGCATATAGTTTTCTACCATTTCCGTTAAGTCAATAAAGACCTCATCATCAATTGCAGAGTCAAAGGAACCGGTCCACAGCATCGATACGTTGGTGATAATGTTGGGAAGATCACCAGATGCTACCCGCAGATTGAACTGTTCTGAGTTAGCCGTGGTTGTTACACAGGTCAAATCCACGTGGACGCCAGTCATTTCTTCTGCTTTTTGGAAGGCCTTGTTGTCGGCAAATTGGTTGGGCATAAATGTGGACATATTATCGGAGAAGCTTACCCACATAGAACAGGTGAAGCCATCCTCAAACAGTGGCAATTCATATGTATAATCGGTGGTGATCAGATCTCCTTCGGCGGTGGCCTCTGTTTCTTCTGCGCTAGAAGAGGATGGTTCTGTCGCATCTTCTTCAGCAGATGCGGGGGCCTCCGACGGTGCCTCTGATGTTTCTGCAGGAGCAGAAGATTCTGCAGCTTCTTGAGAAGAAGCGGTGCTTTCCGTTCCGGCAGATGCAGTGTTGTTACCACAGGCGCTGAACACGGCAAAGATCATTACCATGGCCAACAGCAGTGCGACCAGTTTCTTTCCTTTCATAACTGAACCTCTTTTCTTAATGATATTGATCGCTCAAAGTTTCCGGCCTGAAACATTGAGGTTTCGTATTAAATGTATCATAATGATAATATAATCGCAATACTTTTGAAAAAATTTAGTTATATTGTTTGAAACAATTCGTTTAAACTGTGCAAATTGTTACACATCAGCGTTTTGATTTTGTTGGCTTTTGTAAAAGAGGGGAACAGATTTTCGATTTAGAAAGATATCAATTTTTTATTGTACCGTAGTACAACTAAATTATGGAAATATTATTGCCGTATATTTAGTCGCTTCTTTTGATCAATCCTTGCTTTCTCCAAACACCAGAGTAGAAATAGACTGCGCTGATAAGGCCGGCCGAGAACGGAGCAATCATGCAACCCCAAAAGATTCCCTGTATTCCCATTCCCAATATGGAAGAAAAAAGCCAGGCGCAAGGAATTCGTACAATGAGGCCGTCCACGGTACAGCAAACGAAGGACAGCATGCTGAAACCCACCCCATTTGCCATGGACTGATATCCGTCCAGGAAACAATGTGCGATATATGCAAAGGCCATATACCGTAAGTATTCAACACCCACCGTGATTACTTCCGGTTCACTGTTAAAGATAGAAACAATCTGAGCAGCAAAGAGCTGTACCAGAGCAAAAATAATCAATTCACAGAACAATGCCATGAGAACGCACCAATGCACTACAGACTTTGCGCGCTGGGGTTGCCGTGCACCGATGTTTTGACCAACCATGGTGGAGGCTGCAGAGGAAAAAGCATATACCGGCAATGTCGCAAAGTTATCTACCTTACCACCTACCCCGTAGCCTGCAGAGGCCGTTACGCCGAAATCATTCACCAGAGCAACCACAAACAGCATAGAAATCATCAGCATAGAAAACTGAAGTGCAAAGGGGATTCCGACTTTCAGCATAGTTTTTAGACGCTCAGACACAATCCGGAAGCTTTGGCGGTGAAAGTCAAATACAAAGCTGTCCCGGTGTCGATAGAGGTATATTAAAGCTAATAGAAAAGATAATCCTTGCGCAATGACGGTTGCTGCAGCAGCGCCCCCGGCGCCCTGTTGGAAAACACCTACAAATAAAAGATCTAGTACAATATTTGTCACAGCGGCGACAGCGACGAAATACATGGGACGTTTGGAGTCTCCCAACCCACGAAGTACTGCACAAATAGAATTATATCCAAAAATAAAGACAATCCCAATGGCACTGATTATGAAATACCAATAAGCATCTTGGTAGGATTCTGCAGGGGTGTTCAGTACATTCAAAAGTGGATGTGCCAGCGCGACACACGGGATGGTAAGTATGACCCCCAATAGGGCCATAAAACTCAGCATGGTGCCAATGCTTTCTTTCTGGGCATTCTCATCCCCCGCGCCTTTGAATTGAGCCAGCATCATCTGGCCGCCCATGGCAAGTCCGGTGCCTGTGGAGGTGAAGAGGCTGGCAATCTGGCTGCCTACGGATACGCCCGATAGTCCCGCAGAACCTACAAATTGCCCTACAATGATCATATCAACTACGGCATAAACAGATTGAAGTACATTCGCCGCAAGGAACGGCAAAGAGAACGCAATAAGCTGTTTTGGCACGCTGCCATGCAGCAGATCCTGATTTTGTATGGCAGGCATATCATATCCTCCTAATTCTTTGAATTCTTACTATTTCCATAATACCATACCGTGCGTCCAGGTGCAACCGACCTGTTTTCACCCTGTGGGTCTGTTTGTGTTGCACTTTCCGGTAAATTCGGATATACTTATAAAAAATGGTTTGCGCCAAACTGGTCTGATAGGAGTAAAACATGTCATACTTTACTTGTTCTGTCCCCTGCCTATTTGGGTTAGAGGGAATTGCCGCGCAGGAGCTTCGACAGATGGAGCTTCACAATGTACAGGCAGAAAACGGTCGTGTGCTATTTCAGGGCGACTTTTCAGATATTATCAAAGTGAATTTACGGCTTCGTACGGGAGAGCGGGTGTTGCTGCGATTGGCAGCGTTCCCGGCCCATACGTTTGAAGCGCTGTTTCAAGGTGTTTTGAATACGCCCCTGGAGGACTATATTCCAAGAGACGGTGCGTTTCCGGTCAAGGGCCACTGCTTGAATTCTCAGCTCCATTCCGTACCGGATTGTCAGGCGATCATCAAAAAGGCTGCGGCCAAACGCCTTGGGCAAAAATACCATTTAGGGTGGCTGCCGGAGACGGGTGAGCTGTATCAGCTTCAATTTTCCATTATAAAGAACCAAGTAGAGTTGTTTCTCGACACAACGGGATTGGGGCTTCACAAACGTGGTTACCGGGCTGTCAGCAATGAGGCTCCTCTGCGGGAGACTTTGGCGGCAGCGTTGGTGAAACTCAGCCGATATCGTGGTCGGGAGAACTTCATGGATCCCTTTTGCGGCTCTGGAACCATCGCCATTGAAGCGGCTATGATTGCCAAAAACAGAGCTCCAGGGTTAATGCGTTCGTTTTCCTGTCAGAAATGGCACATGAGCCATCAACGCCTTTGGCAGGATGCCCGAGAAGAAGCGATCAGCCTGGAGTACCATGGAGATTATCATATCTTCGCTTCAGATACGGATCCAAAGTCTTTGGCCATTGCCCGGTCCAATGCAAAAAAAGCGAGGATGGATGATTGTATTACCTTTTCTGAAGCGGATGCGACAAAATTTCAAGTGCCGGATGGCAAGGGGATCGTCGTTACAAATCCTCCCTATGGTCAGCGAATGCTGGAACAGCGGCAGGCACAACAGCTTCTGCGTGCGTTTGGGCGACATATGGCAGAGCAGAAGGACTGCAACGTATACATTATTTCCTCAGAAGAGGAATTGGAACGATATTACGGGAAAAAATGTACGAAAAAACGCAAACTGTACAATGGTATGATTCGGTGCAACTTGTTTATGTACTATTAGGATATATCGTTGTTTTCGCGACTCTGACCCGCAGAGGGCAAGGTTCAGAAACCATGAAATTTCGCAAGTTAAAGAAGACCATATGAATGGCTGATTTGGGATACGTGGGGATATATCCTTGACAAACTGGAGAATAGAGGAGATAAACATGAAACTCATGATTCTTGACGGAAACAGTGTGGTAAACCGTGCTTTTTATGGAGTAGGGTATCTTTCTTCCCGGGCTGGACAACCCACCGGTGCCATTTATGGATTCCTGAATATTATGCAGTCTTTGCTGGATGAAGAGCAGCCGGATGCTTTGGCGGTGGCGTTTGATGAAAAGGGGCCAACCTTTCGGCATCAGGCATATGAGGGCTATAAGGCTACCCGAAAACCTATGCCGGATGAGTTGGCCTCTCAACTTCCAATTTTAAAGGAAATATTGGAGGCTATGCAGATTCCGATGTATTCTCTTCCGGGATGGGAGGCGGATGACATACTTGGCACTGTGGGCCGGATTTGCAGTGAGGCAGGTTGGGACTGTATCGTGGTGACAGGCGACCGGGATTCTCTTCAGCTGGTGGATGATCATGTGACTGTAAAATTAGTTACCACCAAGGGAGGAAGGACGCAATCTGTCAACTATACCCCTGCGTTGTTTGAATCGGAATATGGTTTTCCGCCTAAAGGGCTGATAGATCTGAAGGCGCTGATGGGAGATTCCTCCGACAACTACCCCGGGGTTCCGGGCATTGGAGAGAAGACTGCCAAAGATCTAATGGCGAGATTTGGATCTTTGAACAATGTTTTTGACCATGTAGAAGATGAGTCGTTAAAGCCCGCCGTTAGACGTAAACTGACGGAGGGAAAAGATTCAGCTTATCAGAGTTATGATTTGGCCACAATTCGGTGTTCTGCTCCCATAGATTTCAAGCCGGAAGAAAATATGATTCAAAAATGGGACCGCGCCAAAGTACGAAAGCTGTTTCAAACGCTAGAATTTGGAAGGCTAATTGAGAAATATCGGCTTTTGGAGCCTGATGATGTGGAAGGAGCCTCAAAGGAAGTGCGCTCAATTTCAGTGATTCCGATCCATGATGAAGAAACCCTTCGTCAATTTCAAGAAATCCTGGAAAATACAAAAACTATCGCAATTGCTGTCTCGGATGATTTGGAAGAACTGGCTGTAGCGTTGGACGGGGCTATCTATACTGCTTCCTCTGCAGAATTGGGGCTTATAGATTATCCACGGCTTCTGGAAGATCTTTGGACCGGAACGCAGAAGAAACTCTGCCACGACAGTAAGACCATCCAAACGGCGCTTCTGAGCCGAGGCATAAAAGCACAAAATATAGCTTACGATACGGCCCTGGGGGCCTACCTGCTGGAGCCTGCCCGGTCCAAATATCCCCCTGTGGCGCTGTGCCAGCAATATTGCAATCAAACGGTTTCAGAGGATTTGTCCGGACAGGTGGCTGCAATTTTAGCCCTAAGCCGACGGCTTCCGGAACTTGTTCAGGAAAGCGGTATGGCCAAAGTCTACCAAAATATTGACTTCCCATTGTGTCCGGTGCTCGCTGATATGGAGCATGTAGGCATTGCGGTGGACAAAAATACGCTTGCCTTGTTTGGAAATATGCTTTCGGAACGCATTGCTGATTGTGAGAGTCTGATCTATGGGTATGCTGGCACCTCCTTCAATATTAACTCCACAAAGCAGCTGGGAACAATTCTCTTTGAAACCCTGGGCCTTCCCCATGGAAAAAAGACAAAATCCGGCTATTCTACAAATATTGAGGTGTTGGAATCGCTCAAAGATAAACACCCCATTATTCCCGCTATCATTGACTACAGAATGCTTACCAAGTTGCATTCCACATATGCTGAGGGGCTTTTAAAAGTCATTGGTTCCGACGGGCGTATTCACACAACCTTTCAAAATATGGTTACTGCTACCGGCCGCCTTTCTTCCACCGATCCCAATTTGCAGAATATCCCTGTGCGGACCGAACTGGGAGGAGAAATCCGTAAAATGTTTGTGCCGGCTGCGGGAAATGTGCTGGTGGATGCGGATTATAGCCAAATTGAGCTGCGTGTTTTGGCCCATATTGCCGATGATAAGGCCATGCAGAATGCATTTCGTTCGGGAGAGGATTTTCACACCCTGACAGCGGCTACTGTATTTGGCGTAGCGCCGGAAGAGGTTACGCCGCAAATGCGGCGTAGCGCCAAGGCGGTGAACTTTGGTATTGTTTACGGTATTTCTGATTTCTCGTTAGCTGGAGATATTGGCGTCAGTCGAAAAGAAGCCCGCGCCTATATCGATCAGTATTTGGATCATTACCAGGGCGTACGGAATTATATGAAAACCGTAGTGGCAGATGCCAGAGAGCGAGGATATGTGGAAACGATGTATGGTCGCCGCCGTGCTTTGCCGGAACTGCATAGCAGTAATTATAATGTTCGTACCGGGGCGGAGCGTATGGCGCTGAACACTCCCATTCAGGGAACTGCGGCCGATATTATAAAAATTGCTATGATCCGGGTCTTCGATCGGATGCAGCGCGAGAACTTAGCGGCCAAACTTGTTTTGCAGGTCCACGATGAACTGATTGTAGAGTGTCCACAAGAAGAAGCAGAAACGGTACTTCGTTTGATGACAGAGGAAATGCAATCTGCCGCAGAATTGAAGGTGCCGCTCATTGCTGAAGCCCATGTAGGGAAAAACTGGTTTGATGCGAAATAGAATCGATGGGACCTTTGGGATGTTGTGCGGAAGGTGCTTTGGAAATATTAAAGAGTTCTAAAAGAGGATAGCTATGAGATTTGAGCCAATGACTGAAAGTACGGTTACTCAAGTTGCCCAGCTTGAAGCTGCTTGCTTTTCTACTCCGTGGAGTGAAGGTTCCATCCGGGAGGAATTGACGAACGAATGGGCAATCTGGATTGTAGCGTTGGAAGGTGCGCAACTGGCTGGATATATAGGTGTTCAATTTGGCCCTGATGGCGCTGACATCATGACCATCGCTACGGCCCCGGCATTTCGGAAGAAGGGCATAGGCCAGACATTGATTACAATGATGGTAAAACAGCTCAGGCAGAAACAGCTGAAGTGGCTGACGCTGGAAGTGCGGCCTTCCAATATTGCTGCCATACGTTTTTATACCGCTTTGGGATTTGAACAGGTAGGACGTCGCCCTCGATATTATCAAAAACCTACGGAAGACGCCATATTGATGACTCTCTTTTTTAAGGAGGATGAGGTAGAATCATGTTGATTCTGGGAATTGAGAGCTCCTGTGATGAAACTGCAGTATCTGTGACAAAGAATGGCCGAGAGGTTTTATCTAATTGTATATTGAGCCAGATCGATATGCACACAATTTATGGAGGAGTTGTCCCAGAGATTGCCTCCCGCAAGCATATAGAAGTTATCGCCGGATTATCAGAACAAGCGCTTCAGGAAGCAAAGGTTTCCCGGCAAGAATTAGATGCCATTGCTGTAACCTATGCGCCCGGATTGATTGGGGCTTTGTTGGTTGGTGTCAACTTTGCCAAGGCTGCGGCGCTGGCCTTAGATATTCCCCTGATTCCAGTTCACCATATCCGGGGGCATATTGCTGCAAATTATATTGCATTTCCCGATTTGACCCCTCCTTTTGTATGTTTGTCAATATCTGGTGGGAATTCGCTGATCCTGGATGTAAGGGACTATACGGATGTCCGTGTGATGGGAGCAACGCGGGATGATGCGGTAGGAGAATGTTTTGATAAAGTTGCAAGGGTATTGGGTATGCCCTATCCCGGCGGAAAGGCTCTGGATGAAAAAAGTCGAGGCGGCGATCCCACCGCTTATGCGCTGCCTCGTACCAAAATTCCGGGTTATGATATGAGCTTCTCAGGATTAAAGACAGCTGCGCTAAATGTTATTCATAATACGCAGCAACGGGGTGAAATATTGAATATTCCCGATCTATGTGCCAGTTTTGTGTCTGCAATATCGGATATGCTGGTACCGCGTACAATGGAAGCTGTCAGAGAGACTGGCTATCGAAAACTAGCTGTTGCTGGCGGTGTAGCGGCCAATGCGCATAAACGCAGTGCCAAACCTCTGGAACTGAATTATATATACCACCGCTCTCACTGTGCGGAGATAACGGTGCCATGATTGCATGCCAGGGTTATTATGAATATCTTGCGGGACATATAGCGGGACAGGAGTTAAACGCCATAGCTTCTTTATCCCCAGAGAAAGGCAGTTACGAGAGAAAATAATAGAAATTATTCTTGTGAATCCTTCCGAATGTTCTTGACAAAAATTCGCATAATTTTTTATGTTAACAAAAAATACAGTGCAAATCGTGCAAAACCTCTGTGGATGTTCCAGTGGAAAAGTGGAAAATGCCTTGTTTTTCTGCGCAAACCAAACCAAAGGCTGTGGATAACTCTGTGGAAACTGTGGATAACTTTTGCACATTCTAATTTTCATTAATTTTATGTAAACTTTTTTCCTGTTTTTTGGAGATGCTTGAAACGGGAATTCTGCATAACGTGTTTTGATTTCCGTCATAATCAAATTTTTATTGACGTAGTTAAAATTCTATGCTAAAATAATAGAGTTCCATTGCTGGTATAGCTCAGTCGGTAGAGCAGCTGATTCGTAATCAGCAGGTCGTGTGTTCGAGTCACATTACCAGCTCCAAAAAGTCTCGGAATTTCAAGGGTTCCGAGACTTTTTATAATTGGAAAAAGTGAATTTGTCAGTGATGTGCTAGTAACCCTTGGCAGATTTGAATGGTATATCTATGTCTATGTATATATCTGCAGTTCGAGTGGGTTAGAATTTTTGGAGAAACATCAAGTGTCTATAATTGCTATATTGGAGTTTGATGTGGCATTTGGAATTTCATGGTTACAATGGTTAAGGAGCAGATCCATATGGATCTGCTCCTTAATTCTGTACAAAGTGGATGCTATCTGGTAAAATAATAATACGGGATCGTATTAAAATAGAAAGAGATCTATGATTTCGATCGCAGTTTACTACCAGCAGGATGAATGGGGATGGTAATAATTCACGAGTTTGTTTCACAACATTATTCGGATTTCAACGGATTGAGTTGGGTCTCTGTTGTAATTCCTGCAAATTTTGGGACTCTATCCGGTTTGGTGCTTTGGGAATTGATGGAGTCTCCCGGTACTTTGTGGCTCCTCAATGCTATGGAAAGCTATGCTTTGAACATCTAATTTAGGGCTGCAGCACAGCGGCCGACAGCGAAATATTTCTTGCACGTTAAAACGCCCGTAAAATAAACAATAACAATGGTTTGTTATCGCGGAACCATTACAGCGGAACCGTGAAAATGCACATAAAATCAGAAAGGATGACAATTATGAACCCTTATTATCCACATTTGCTTTCTCCCCTTCAGGTGGGCGGCTCCATTCTCAAAAATCGTATGATTTGCCCGCCCAGTGAACCGCATTTTGCATCTGCCGGAGAAAACTTTCCTCCAGACAATCTGATCGATTGCTATGCAGAGCGGGCCAGAGGCGGTGCAGCCATTGTTACCTGCGACGGAAATAGTTTTGGAACCCGCAAGGGTGGCAACGGTTGGAACGCCTCTGACCCGGATGCCCAGCACTATATGGCGCAGATGGCGGATGCAGTGCACTTCTATGGCGCGAAAGCCCACGGCGTTATTATGATGTTCGCCCCTATGGGGACGGATGTTTCGGCCAACGTGCCGCAGATCCGCATGATGCCAGGCAGTAAGGCCACATTAACTTCTGATAAGACAGAGATTCCCACAGCGCAGCTTTATGACTTGATTGAAAAATATTCTGATCTTGCTAAACACATGGCGGATTGTGGTTTTGATGGGACCTACATCCATATGTCGTATCGAATGGTGCTTCCGGGCAGAATGCTCTCTCCCGTTACCAATCGTCGTACCGATGAGTTCGGAGGCAGCTTTGAAAACCGTATTCGTTTCTCGCTGATGCTTTGCAAACGCATTAAGGAAAAGTGTGGTCGGAACTTTATAATTGAAGCTTCCGTTTCCGGGCATGATATTGAACCGGAAGGCTGGAGTTTGGATGATACGGTGAACTTTGCGAAGGCGGCGGAAGGCCTGATTGACATTTTAACCATTCGATCTATGGAACTGGATAACCAGCATCCTACTGGCTTTGCAAAAAGCACAACCCCATTTTTATACATGGCAGAGCATATTAAAAAGGCTGGCGTAAAAATGGCGATTGCAGCATCGGCTGGCTTTTTTGACCCCGACGAATGTGAGGAAGCTATCGCAAGCGGCAAGGCCGATCTGTTGTCCATGGCTCGAGCCTACGTGTCCAATCCCAACTATGGTAGATTGCTGCAGGAGGGCAAAGCAGATGAGATTATTCCCTGCCTTCGCTGCAATAAGTGTCACAGTCCGAACCACAATCTGACGGTCTGTGTTGTAAATCCTCGCTTTGGGTCAGAAAAACGTATGGATAAACTAATTGTGCCTGCTGGTGTCGGCAAGCGTATTGCAATTGTGGGCGGTGGTCCTGCAGGGATGAAGTGTGCGATTGTAGCGGCAGAGCGGGGGCATAAAGTTACAATTTTTGAAAAAAATGATCATTTGGGTGGAATGATTGATCATTCGCGTTATGCCGGTTTTAAATGGCCTATGTTGCGGCTGCTTCAATATTTTGAGCGTAAATGTCTGACAAATTCCAACATCACGGTACAATTGGATCATGCTCCGGAGCCTGAGGAATTGGAAACCATGCAGTATGACGTGGTCATAGCTGCCGTGGGATCACAACCAATTGTCCCGCCAATTCCGGGCATTGAGTGTGCAATCCCAGCAACCAAAGCTTTTGGACATGAGGAGTTTGTGGCAGAGAATGTGGTTATCATTGGTGGCGGTGAGATTGGCGTCGAAACGGGGCTCCACCTGGCCCAGAAGGGGAAAAAAGTTACAATTATCGAAATGAAAGATGTTGCAGCGGAGGAGGCCAGACGAGTTCACTACTATAATATGTTCATGGATGCGGTAGACGAATATAAAGACTGCCTGCAAATTATTCTTAATGCCACCTGTACCGGTATTTCTGACTATGGCGTCACTTACAAGGACAGTGATGGATGCGAACATACCATCCCCGCAGGAACTGTGCTTTTGGCGGCCGGTATGCGGGCAAATACATCTGCTGCGATGAAGTATGCAGATTGCGGTAAACAGTTTTTTGCCATCGGCGACTGTGGACAGATGGGGAATCTCCAGACAGCAATACGCAGTGGATACTCCATTGCAAATAGTATTTGAGAAATTATTGTAGCTTTAACTGAAAGAGGCGGTGCAGATATGACGTACGATTGGCTGAAATCCGATGGATAGAATGTCTGTATTGCCAGAGTGTGCTATCCTGTTTCTATCCGATTTGAAGCATTGATAAAGATATCAAAAAACAACCGGGTAAATCCCATGTTCATATGGCAAGGATTTACCCGGTTGTTTCTTTAAACAAACTAAGAAGTTACGATATATTCTGTGGGACATCAGGAATTTAGTTTAACACACGCCCTACGATCCAAAAAGATAGTTCAGGAGATACCGGTTTCGGTTCGTATTTTTCGTTATAGGAGACCATTACGGGTTGCATATGTAGAATACCATTGCTGTCTATAAAGTTCTCGCGAATGGATGCATCCGGTTCCTGTTCGGTATAGACCTTGATATATCCGGCGCCGTCATAGACCATGATACCAACGTCGCCAGGGGTTAGGCGTTTGCATGCTTGTACCCAAACAATCTGTCCGTCCTGATATACCGGCTCCATGCTGTCACCGTTGACGCGAATGCCAAAGTCAGCTTGTTCCGGAACTGTGGATGCCGGAAAACGTACCATTTCAAAGTTGCCTTCCTCCAGAAATTCACCAGTACCAGCCGATGCGGAGAGGTTGCTCACTGGTTTTTCCACATATACAATTTTTGAAACTTTGGGTTGAGCCTTTGGGCGATATTTGCCAGTAGCAATGAGGTCGGATTTGTATTCGGCCAATTTTTTGAGACCCTCGTCATTGAGTTCTGGCTGTAGGTCCGAGACCTCTGAGAAGTAATCCAATATGTCATTGATGCCTAAAGCATGACAGACTGCCAAAAACTGATAGGCGTTAGGAAGTGCAACTCCGGATTCCCATTTGTGGAGTCCGGTATTTTTTATGGTAAGCCCATAGTTAGATAGTAATTTACTGAATTCTGGAAGGCTAAGCCTGTGTCGTTTGCGGGCATCTGCAATGCGTTGACCAATGATATTGTTTTCGCGTGCTGCTGCGGCATCATAGGGTGACTTATTTTTTGTGACTTTGGCAAAACGCTGCTTGGTAGCCATAGCAATACCTCCCTGGGTGTATTGACTCTATTATAGTATGTTTTATGTACAAATGTCAAGTAAATATTGCTTATTATGCAATAAATATGATATTGACATTGCTTATTAAGAGATATATACTAGAAATATATCAGGGAAAGGGGGCCTTGGCATGAACAGCGCCGTATCATCACCTCCCAGCGCGTATATCGCCATTGATTTAAAAAGCTTCTATGCCTCTGTGGAGTGTGTGGAGCGCGGTTTGAACCCGCTGACCACCAATCTGGTAGTGGCGGATGAGGCCAGAACAGATAAGACGATCTGTTTGGCGGTGTCGCCAAGCCTCAAGGCCTATGGAATTCCGGGACGGGCGCGACTCTTTGCGGTCAAACAGCGGTTGAGAGAAGTAAAAGCAAAAACGGGAAAGGACATTTCTTTTATTGTAGCCATGCCGCGGATGGCTAAGTATATTGAAATATCTTCCAATATTTATTCCGTGTATCTTAAATATGTTGCGCCAGAGGATATTCATGTATACTCCATTGATGAGGTGTTTATAGATGCATCAAAATATTTGAAGTTGTATCGTATGACGGCCCGTGAATTGGCAGCTACAATGATTCGGGATGTGCTTGCAACAACCGGAATTACAGCGACGGGGGGAATTGGAACCAATCTATATTTGGCCAAGATTGCGATGGATCTTGTTGCAAAGCATGCCAAGGCAGATGCGGACGGTGTGCGAATTGGGGAACTGGACGAAGACAGCTATAAACGGCTGTTGTGGGATCATAGGCCGCTGACGGACTTTTGGCAAATTGGTCATGGAATTGGAAAGAAGCTAGAAGAAAAGGGTATCTATACAATGGGAGACATTGCCCGATGTTCCCTGGGAAAGCAATCAGACTTCTATAATGAGAAGCTTTTGTTTGACCTCTTTGGTGTCAATGCAGAGCTACTGATTGATCACGCCTGGGGAATGGAGTCCTGTACAATGCAGGACATTAAACGCTATCGCCCGATTTCAAATTCTGTTGGTAGTGGACAAGTTTTGCGGGAACCCTATTCTTTTGACAGAGCAAAAATTATTGTTCGGGAAATGACGGAATCCCTTGTGCTGGATTTGGTGGATAAAGCGTTGGTGACAGAAGCAATTGTTCTCCATGTGAACTATGACCGCGAGGCAATAGGTAGGGATTATACTGGAGCCACAAAGATAGATCAATATGGCAGACGCGTTCCAAGACCGGCCCATGGAACAGCAAATCTGGGAACGGCAACATCGTCGACCGTCCGTATTTTAGAGGCAATGCTCAGCTTGTACGATAAAATTGTAGATAAAAATTTGACGATTCGAAAGCTTACGATTACGGCAATCCGCGTTGTTCCGGAGGATTCCGTGGTGCAGCAGATGGATCTGTTTGCCGACCCAGAGCAGAGGTATAAGGAAAGACAGCTTCAGAAAACTATGCTATCGCTGCAAAAACGGTTTGGAAAAAATATAGTTCTGAAGGGATACGATCTGCAAGAAGGTGCTACGAAAGTTGAGCGAAATCAGCAAATCGGAGGGCACCGTGCATGAGCCGTTATGAAGATATTCTGCACCAGTATAGACCGCCCTCTCATTATCCTAAAATGAAACGTCAGGAAAGAGCTAAAATTTTTTCTCCCTTTGCTGCTTTGAACGGATATGATGCGGTGGTGCATGCGCAAGACCGGGTATTGGTACCCCGGATCGTGTTGACTGATGATACAAAGGAACAGTTGAATGAAACGTTGATGCGTCTGAAAAAGGGAGATTTGATCACTGTCGTTTTTTTCATCCAAGAGAGATGGGCAAATGGAGAAAGAATGGGAGAATATATTACGATGACGGAAACGGTCCAAAAGGTGGATGCTGTCAAGCAGGTGCTGAGTTTGGACAGCCGGGAGGTTCCTTTTGCAGATATCTATCGTCTAAGTGTTCCGAAGGAGGAATAGACAATGCGTTCGTGTAGCAGACGTAAGCAGTATGTGGAGGTGGTAGCTACACATTATATAGATGGAAGTGTAAGGCCCCGCCGCATCATCATGGCAAATGGTCTGGGATATGAGATAGATGAAGTGAAAAGTGTCTGCCAGACGGTGATACAGTCCACAGGAGAGGCTGTTCAGCGGTATACAATTCAGATTAAAAATCGAGAAACCTTCCTCTTTTATAGTAATGGAAGGTGGTTTGTGGAGATGAAAGAAGGAAACGCCGTGCGATCCGGTTAAAAAATCATACGCCGGGTGCAGGCTGTTTCTATATCCATGAAATGAGTGTCTTAGCTGTGATTGAGAAAGTTTATCAGTTTTTCTGACAGAATTAAAATAGCCGCTCCTTTATAGGAGCGGCTATTTTAATTCAAAGTAAAGTTGAAACCACGGGATTATCCACCTAAATATGCCTTTTGTACACGCTCGTCCGTGAGCAAGGCTTTCGCGCTTCCTTGCATGGAAATTGTTCCGGTTTCCAGTACGTAAGCTCGATCTGCAATGGACAGCGCCATTTGCGCATTTTGTTCCACAAGAAGGATTGTGGTTCCGGCTTTATGGAGTTCTTTAATGATATCGAAAATCTGTTCCACCAAAATAGGTGCGAGGCCCATAGACGGTTCATCCAGCATCAATAGCTTGGGTTTGGACATCAACGCCCGGCCCATTGCCAGCATCTGTTGCTCGCCGCCAGAAAGTGTTCCGGCAGTTTGCTTATAACGTTCCTTGAGGCGCGGAAACCGCGTGTAAACATCTTCAATAGAACTGCTCACCTCTCCGGCAGACCTGGTATAGCCACCCATTTCCAAATTTTCCTGAACGGTCATCTGTAAAAATACACGCCGTCCCTCTGGGCAAAGAGCCATACCATGCGACACAATTTTGTGCGCGGGTACGCCGACAATATTCTTGTCCTCAAAGATGACACTGCCGGAACGGGGCTTTAAAAGACCGGAGATCGTATTCAGCGTTGTGGATTTCCCGGCGCCATTGGCGCCGATAAGCGTCACAATCTCTCCTTCATTTACTTCAAAGGAGATTCCTTTAATGGCATGGATGCTACCGTAATAGACGTGCAGATCCTCCACTTTCAACATGCTCACAGTCTCAACCCTCCTTTTGTTTACCGAGATAAGCCTCAATCACCTGGGGATTGTTTTGGATTTCTACGGGTGTACCCTTTGCAATAATCTTACCATAGTTTAGTACCGCAATGCCTTCACAGATTCCCATGACCAAGTTCATATCATGTTCAATTAGCATAATTGCGATCTGGAATGTGTCTCGAATTTTGCGGATGTTTTCCATCAGTTCTGCAGTTTCCGAGGGATTCATTCCTGCCGCCGGTTCGTCCAGCAAAAGAAGGCTTGGGTTGGTTGCCAATGCACGGACGATTTCTAGTCGGCGTTGAGCGCCATATGGAAGGCTGCCAGCCGTATGGTTTGCCAAGTCTTCCATATCGAATATACTTAAAAGTTCCAATGCCCGTTCATGGGCCACACGTTCACTTTTCCAATGACGAGGCAAACGCAAAATTTCGGAGATCATTCCGGCATGCATTTGATTATGAAGTCCGATTTTTACATTGTCTTCTACTGTCAGGTTTGAAAATAAACGTATGTTCTGAAAGGTACGTGCAATACCGGCCTTATTTACCTGAACAGTAGTCATATTAACGGTTTCGCGTCCGTTTAGAAGAATTGTGCCGCGAGTAGGCTGATAGACCTTGGTCAGCAAATTAAAAACTGTAGTTTTTCCTGCGCCGTTGGGGCCAATCAGTCCCGCAATTTCGGTACGGCCGATGGTCAAATTAAAATCATCCACTGCAGTAAGTCCACCGAAATCAATTCCTAAATGCTTTGCCTCCAGCACGGGAGTTTTATCCAAATCCCGCTCCGGAATGATACTGTCGCTGGGGACGGGAACCATCTTACTCATCTGATTTGCCTCCTTCCTCCATGGTATTCAAAGCCTGTTTCCGGAATCTTCTCCAGAAAAAAAGCCATTTAGCCAGCTTTTCTTTTACGAGGCTCCAGGCATTTTTGAGGACGGGGTTATTCGTAACCAACATAACTAGAATCAATACAATGGCATAGATCAGCATCCGATAATCACTTACGGCCCGCAGAGCTTCTGGCAGAATTGTCAGTATCGTTGCGGCGATAATGCTGCCGCGGATATTGCCCATGCCGCCAAGTACAACAAATACCAAAATCAGAATCGACGTGTTGAAGTCAAACTTCTTAGGTACAATTGTTGAATAATTCATTGCATAGAGGGCTCCTGCCATGCCCGCTAAAACAGCCGAAGTTACAAATGCCATCAGTTTGTATTTTGTAATATTAATACCCACAGATTCCGCCGCGATACGGTTGTCACGAATAGCCATGATAGCCCGACCGGAACGGCTGCGGATTAAATTCAGCGTTACAGTTAAGACTATCAGGACCAAAATAAATCCTGCGACAAAGCTGCTGAGCTTTTCAATTCCTACTGCACCCATAGGGCCGTTGATAAGGACTGTGCCGTCCTGCATGCCCAGAGAAGTGGTGTCTTTCATGCTGAAATGCAAACCGGAGCCATCCACCCCAACGTAGAGGTTGTTCAACACGTTTTTAATAATTTCGCCGAATGCCAGCGTCACAATGGCCAAGTAGTCGCCTTGAAGCCGCAGCACAGGTACGCCTACGATGATACCTGCCAGTCCAGCCATGATACCGCCGACAATGATTGCTAAAACCAAACGAATCGGTCCGGATGGAACTGCGGACTGAAGGCTCATGGCAACTACCACCCCGGTAAATGCACCAACACTCATGAACCCGGCATGTCCCAGACTTAACTCGCCGAGGATACCCACAGTCAGGTTCAAACTGATTGCCATGCAAATATATACGCAGATCGGTACGAGCTGCCCGGATAACGAGTTGGATACCATGCCTCCTGCGCTGAGGGTTTGCATGATGATAAAGGCCACAATTACAATGGCGTATGTAATGATATTACTGCGGGTGGTTTTACTGATTTTTTTCATGTCAGCCACCTCACACTTTCTCGCTGATCTTCTTGCCCAGAAGACCGGTCGGCTTGATGAGTAAAACGATAATCAACACAGCAAACACAATGGCGTCACTGAGCTGAGTTGAGATGTATGCTTTGCTGAAGATCTCAATAACTCCCAACAACACGCCTCCCAGCATAGCGCCGGGAATGGAGCCAATGCCGCCCAGCACTGCTGCGGTAAATGCTTTGATACCAGGCATAGATCCGGTTGTGGGCATCAGCGTAGGATATGCTGAACATAAAAGAACACCCGCAATTGCAGCAAGGCCGGAACCGATGGCAAAAGTTACAGAGATTGTACTGTTGACATTGATCCCCATCAATTGAGCAGCCCCTTTATCTTCGGATACAGCCCGCATAGCTTTTCCCATCTTGGTTTTTCCGGTGAACATTGTCAATGCAACCATGATGATAATGCATGCCAACACAGTGACAATGGTTACTGCACTGATGGTCAACTGTCCATCAAAGAGTTTTAATGAAGGCAGATCCACCACGGAAGTGAACACTTTGGGGTCGGATTTCCAAATCAGTAAAGCTGCGTTCTGAAGGAAATAGCTCACACCGATGGCTGTAATCAGGACCGCCAGTGACGGTGCTGCGCGCAATGGCTTATATGCTAACCGCTCAATTACAATGCCCAGAATGGTACAAACCAATATTGCTAAAATTACGCCCACCACCGGAGGCAGATTTAAATAGCTCATGGCGCAGAAGCAAATATAGGCGCCCACCATGATAACATCGCCATGGGCGAAGTTCAGCATTTTTGCAATGCCATAAACCATGGTATAGCCCAGTGCTATGATGGCATAAACACTTCCCAGGCTGATGCCGTTGATCAAATTGAGAAGTAAGCTCATACCATGCACCTCCCTTTCAACGTTTTTCATGTCATACAAATGGATTTCTTTATGTTTCTTGAAAATCGGCAAACGGGAGTTGCCATGGTTGGCAACCCCCGAGGATTTTGCAAAGAGGGGCGGGATTACATACCGACGTAAGCGCCGTCCTGAATCACCATGCCCTTAGGATCTTTGGAGACTTCACCTGTAGTGGACCAAGTCATTCCGGTACCGGTCAGGCCGTCAAAAGAGAAGTCGCTGGATGTGAATGTTTCAATCATCTTCTCGCAAATCTCAGAAGCGGACATATCCGCAGTTACGCCAGCTTTCTGGCAAGCTTCATAGATGGCATATACACAGTCGTAAGCATCTGCTGCAAACTGGTTGGGGGTCTCCCCGTATTTTTCCTCATACTTGGCAACAAAATTCTTTGTTTTCTCGTCATCCGCATCTGCAGTAAAGGGAGTCAGAAGCATAACGCCTTCAGCCAAGGATGTGTCAAAACCTTCCAGCGTAAGAATACCGTCCATACCGTCCACACCGAAGAATTTAGGTGAATACTCCATTGCTTTGGCCTGCGTCAGGATCAAGGAAGCAGGGGTATAATAGATGGGCAGGAAAATAAGGTCGGCGCCGGCATTCTTTGCATCATTAAGTTGCACAGAAAAGTCTGTGGCTGTATCATCCGTAAAGGTTGTGGTAGAAACAATATCCAACCCCAGAGCCTCTGCCTCAGCGGCAAACTTGTTATAAATGCCGGTGGAATAGGCATCGGAGTTGTTGTAGATTACAGCGATCTTAGAACCCAACTGCTGCTCGGAGATGTACTGTGCAGAAGCAGTACCCTGGTTAGGATCTGTAAAGCACATCTGGAATACATTATCCTTGCCTTCGATAACGTCAGTCGAAGATGCAGAAGGAGTTAGTTCAAAAATACGATCTGCATAAGCTTCGCTGGCGACTGCTACGCAAGGAGCAGTTGTGGTAGTACCAACCAGAATTTGCATGCCCCAGTCTTTCAGGTTATTATAAGCGTTGACAGACTTTTCGGGATCATGCTCATCGTCTTGCCAGTTGATCTCGAACTGGATTCCGCCCAAAGCGTTGATTTCCTCTACAGCGATTTCAGAACCGTTTTGGGTAGCGGTGCCGTAAATAGCGGCAGCGCCAGTCAGAGGGCCGATACCGCCAAGCTTAATTGCGCTGCCGGAAGCAGCACTTGTAGTCTCTGCATTTTCCGCAGTGCTAGCTGCGGCCTCAGAACCAGCATTTTCAGCAACACTGCTGCTTGTACTGGTACCGCAAGCGGTCATAGATACAACCATGGCCACAGCCAGAAGCATTGCAAGAAGCTTCTTGACATTTTTCATGATAATTTCCTCCATTCATGGGCTTGTAAATGAATGTTATCCTCATTTACAATTTAGTAATACTTTATCACAGTAAGGTGCTCCTCGTCAAGCCGCATATAAAAACCAATTTGCACCGAATTTTCATCGGTTTTGACGCAACTTTTGTACGTTTTTTCCTGTTTGGGCAATAAATGAAGGAAGGGATTCAAATTCTTCGTGCTTTGTAGAAATTGCAACTCTTTTTCATCAAAACTGCACCCGCTGCGCCGCAGAGAATTCCCAACAGTGCACCACAAATTACATCGGACGGAAAGTGTACATAGAGATATAACCGAGTGAATGCAATAGCTAAAGCAAGTATGAGTGCAGGAATCCATCCACGATTCTTAGAAAAGAAAAGCGCGCCAGCAGCTGCAAATGAAGCTGCAGTATGCCCCGACGGAAAAGAAAAATCTTTTGGCGCTTGAATCAGGAGTTCTATTTCCGGCCGAAGTGTAAATGGCCTAGGTCGGGCCACCAAAGGCTTTATGATGACATTGCAGAAGATCAAATCCAATACCAGTGCAAAAGCTACAGCAAGTCCAAGTTTCCGCGTCCGTGGAGAAATCAATAAGACCAGGGCCAGAAGAATCCATATTGCCCCAAACTCTCCCAAAGCGGTGATCCAAGGGACTACTCGATCCAAAAAATCACATCGAAGATGTGTCTGGATCCAGTCGAGAATAGATAGATCCAGCTGGGTCATACGCATACTCCCTTCTGTTTTGTGATGAAACCATTATAACACGGCTGTCAAATAAAAAACCCGGACTGTACCATAGCACAGTCCGGGTTTTTGTCGGTTTTTATTTATAGATTCACTGCGGCATAATAGCCCTCGCGTGTTGCCTGTTCTGCCGTTCTGGCCCGCACGCAGTCACCTACCTCCACACATTCGGGGATAGACGTTAGCATAAAGCTGTCTGCCAGACTGCTCTTGCTGCGCATACCGGAGGCCAAAATAATTGTATCTCCAGAAACAATTTGATCTTTACCGTCGGCGTCTGTGTAAGTGACCTGGCCGGGAGCCACAGATTTACATTTTGCGCTTGTAAGCTCGGTAAACATCCCAGCCTTTGCCTGATCTCCCAAGAGTACCATAAGTTCTGTCCGGCAGGTGGGAGAGGCGTCAGGGGCAAGCTTATCCTGCATTTCCACAATAGATACGTGAATTCCCTGTTCGCATAGATGGAGGGCAGTTTCACAACCTACTTGGCCGCCGCCGATGATCACGACAGACTTGCCCAAGGTATCTTCTTTTCCATAGACGGAAGTGGCCACAACGCCATTTTCAATGCCTGGCAGTGGCAGAATCAATGGTTCTGCGCCCACTGCAATAATCACAGCATCATATTTGCCGTCTATCATTTCCGGGGTTGCCTCTGTGTTTAACAACACACGAATGGCGTGTTTGTTTACCTGATAGGCGAGATAGTCCTTGTAAGCGCGCAACGGGTACTTAAACGATACAAAGTTTGAGAAACTCAGTGCGCCGCCTAATTTATCTGACTTTTCATATAGGGTTACGTCATGTCCGCGCTCTGCGGCTGTAATTGCCGCTTTCATGCCGGCAGGTCCGCCGCCGACCACTGCAACTTTCTTCAGCCGTTCCGGTTTGGAGGGGACAAGTTTGTCAATGGTTGCTTCCAGCCCTACCCTGGGGTTGACGGTGCAGCCGAACTGGTGACCATAGACCGCCGTATCATGGCAGCGCATGCATTTGACGCAGGGGACTACGTCGTCTTCCTTCCCTGCAAGATCTTTTTTCATCATCTCTGGATCTGCAATAAAGGCTCGTGCAATTGCAACAAAATCGCATTTCCCCTCTGCAATTGCTTCTTCTGCCTCTTGTAGATTTCCAAAAGCCCCTACTGTGGTAATCGGGATGTGGAACCGGCCAGACTTTTTAAAGGTTTCCGCCAGCCATACATTGGGATGCGGCGGTAGATGAGAACATGGATGAGTCCAGGTCATCCAGCGGGGGGACACCATGCCGGCGGATACCTGTAAAATGTCAATTTTGTCTTGAATAATTTCTCCAATACGCATTCCCTCTTCCACATCGATTCCGCCGGGTTCAAATTCAGAACCCGACATACGGACTTCAATGGTGAGCTTTTTGCCTACCTTGGCTCGAATTGCATCCAGGATCTCACAGATATAACGGCAGCGATTTTCTGTATTTCCACCGTATTCATCGGTCCGATGGTTTGTCAGGGGCGAAAGGAACTGTGCCAAGGGGACTGAGTGACCAAAGTGCAGCAGCACGCCGTCAAAGCCGCACTCTACCAGTGCTGCGCAGGCATTGGCGATGTTGTTCTTTGTCTCTTCCATGACCTCTTTGGGACATTCTTTGCCGATGGGAGGAGAACCCATAATGCAGTTACCGTCGGAACAGGTATAAATACCGGGGAAAAATCCGATGAGTTCCATACCGGCTTGGGCTCCGTGAAAGTGGATGCGTTCAGCCAGATGAGCCAGTTTGTGTTTGTGGTTATGCTGCTGAGTATCCCAGTTTGTATGTTCTCCATCGTCTATCACGTCGCAGTACTTAACACCAGCGCAATAGACCATTGCTGCACCCGTTTTGGCCCGCTGTTCAAAGAAAGCAATGCTGTCTTCCGTAGGGTATAGCGTACCATCGTTCGCGGAATGGATGGTAGAGGGTGCAATTAAAATACGATTTTTAAATAGTTTTCCGTTTACCCGCAATGGTTCCATGACATGGGGGTATCGTTTGTTCATGGTAAATCACCTCTCATATACCATTATATAAAACTGCCTGGCCAT
Source organism: uncultured Eubacteriales bacterium (assembly GCA_902475435.1). GTDB lineage: Bacteria > Bacillota > Clostridia > Oscillospirales > Oscillospiraceae > HGM13006. Next base: position 25,485 of record CABRZL010000018.1, read on the forward strand.
GTCAATGGAGCGCGCTAAAGTTTTTAAAGATCTTGGATGGGTATGTTGTGCTTTGCGGGAAAACCGCAATTCAGGAAATCTTTTTTTGCGCAGTTATGCTATGATTGTTTTGAGAACACGGATTTACATGCAAAGAGGTGCAATTATGCAGACCATAAATATTATTCAAAAAACTCTTGACTATATTGAGGATAACCTTACGGCAGAGTTAACGATTCAGGATCTTGCTGCACAAGCCGGCTTTTCGCCTTTCTACTATGAGCGTATTTTCAAACAGTTGGTGGGAATCCCAGTGATGTCCTACCTTACGCGTCGGAGACTGTTACATGCAGCATGTGCTATATCCAAAGGTGCAAAAGTTATCAATACAGCGCTTCTTTACGGATTTGATACCAGCGCAGGATTTTATAAGGCTTTTGTCCGTGAATTTGGTTGTGCGCCGTCGTCATTTTCGGCTCGTCATACTGCCCCCATTCCCTATCCCATCAAATTACGACAGGAGGATCACATTATGATAACCAAAAAAACTATTGAAAAATTACTCCCACAATGGAATATGACGGGTTGCTCTGTTACAGATTTTTATCATCCAGGAACTGATTCGCGAGCTGATAATCTTTGGCAGGTAGGGGAAAACTTCCTTTTAAAAGTTACTGCCAACAAAGCCGGCCTTATTCAGCACAACAAAATCTCAAGAGCGCTGACCAATGCCGGTTTTCATGCTGCATTGCCGGTTCCGACTATTCGAGGTGAGGACTATCTAACGGAAGGACAGCTCTATTTTTGTATGACTAAGAAGTTGCCAGGAGACACAATTGCTTCCCATACTCTCTATAGCAGTGGGGAAATTGCCTTCGAATTAGGCGTTGGAATTGGACGGTTGGATTCATTGCTTCAAATATATGGGGAGGAACTTGTTCTAAACGAACCTAATTTGCCTGAAATCCTTCAAACATATGCAATTCCGGCATCCAAATCTCTGCTGTCTCTGCCGGAGCAATTTTATGATAACCTTGTTTCTCAATTAGTGATATTGTATCCAAAGCTCCCGCGACAGTTGATTCACAGAGATCCGAACTCCGACAATATTTTATGGCAAGGCAAAACCGTAACTGGTTTTTTGGATTTTGAATTATCAGAAAAAAATATTCGTATTTTCGATCCATGCTATGCTGCTACTGCCGTCCTTTCAGATTCTTTCATGAATTCTGAATATGACCGTGAAACTTGGCCCTCTTTGCTGCACAAAATCATTGCGGGATATGACAGTATAGTTGCGTTGTCCTTGGAAGAAAAACAAGCCATTCCCTATGTAATCTTTGCAATTCAACTTATTTGCATTTCATTTTTCAGCCGTTTTGAAAAGCATAAACGCCTTGCAGATATCAATGCCGATATGTTGACGTGGTTGGTCAAAAATCAAGCACGGATTTCCATTATATAATGATAAGCGTTTCAACGAGGATAAAAGGCTGTCGGAACATGTCCGACAGCCTTTTTCTGATAGTCCGATATGTTTTGTGTTATCTGCAACGCAAATATAGCGTTCAGCTTGATTTTCCTTTCAAAAGTCAAGCATTTTTCTCCAATAGGGCATGAATTGCCGGGAACGGCTCTAAAGAACGTTTTAAGATACCATTCACATACGCCAAAAGAACTCCATAATTTGTGATCGGAATGGACTGAAGCTGAGCACGGCGCAGACGATTTTTCATCTCCTTTTCATTGAGCATGCATCCACCGCAGTGGACAACCATGTGGTAGGGGGACAAATCTTCCGGGAACTCTACGCCGCTGGTAAAACAAAATTCTAACTTTTTCCCGGTAAATTGCTCCAGCCAACGTGGAATTTTTACTGTGCCAATGTCATCGCACTGCCGATGATGCGTGCAGCCCTCAGAGATTAAAACCTTATCGCCATCCTGTAGTGTATCCACAGCGCGAACGCCGGCCACTACCGTGGAGAGATCGCCTTTGTATCGAGCCATAAGAATGGAAAAAGAGGTCAGCAACACGTCATCCGGGGTTATCGCAGATACCTGAGCAAATACCTGAGAATCTGTAATGACCATTTTGGGCCTATGTCCTAATTGCTTTAAAGTATCCTGCAGTTCACAGTCACGAACCACGACGGAAACTGCGCCGGCCTCCAAAACATCTCGAATGGTCTGTTGCTGGGGCAGGATCAGCCGACCTTTTGGAGCTGCTTTATCAATGGGGACCACAAGGATTACAAAATCCATAGGGTCTAACAAGTCGCCTACAATGCGTAATTTCTCACTCTCTACAGGCTTTAATTCTGCAATGCGTTCTTTCAGCGCATAAATATTAGTCCCCTGTTCTGCGCTGACGTAAAGGATATGCGTATCCTCCGGCTGAGGGACTTGCGCTAAAAGATCAGCCTTGTTTCGCACCAAAATATAAGGAAGCCGACGGTCCTGAAATTCCTTTAAAAGTTGCTGTTCCCACTCGCCCAGGGGTTGTGTGCAGTCCGTTACGAGGATGGCAATATCTGTTTTACTCAATACTTGCAGAGATTTTTTGACACGCAGCGTGCCCAGTTCACCTTCGTCATCCAGCCCTGGGGTATCAATAATCATCACAGGGCCCAGTGGCAGAAGCTCCATGGCCTTGTATACGGGATCAGTTGTAGTGCCGGCTATATGAGAAACAATTGCCAGCTTTTGCCCGGTAATTGCATTGATAATGCTGGACTTTCCAGCGTTACGTCGGCCAAAAATACCAATGTGGATACGTTCAGCAGACGGGGTTGTATTAAGGCTCATGAAAATCCCACCTCCAAATTTTGCAATCCGAACCCTGTCGAAAAACAGGAGTATCAGACGTTTCTATTACATACTATAATCCGAATTATTTTTCCTGTCAATGTCATAAAATCTAGAGCCTTTTCCTGTATATCTCTCTGGACATTTATCGACAAGTATACTATAATAACCTGTAGTTTTCACAGATTATTCATATTTCTCAGTGCCATATACCAAGGAGTTGGAACGATGCTGCGCAAGAATTATATTTTCATCCTGGGCGGATCTTTGTTGGTCCTGATTTTAATCATTATACTGGCTGTTCGGCTGGGCAGCGGCGGAGATGAGAGTTCTAACGCTCAGCCCGATACTGCAGCGGGCATAGAGTATCTTCGGCAATTAGAGGCGCAGGATCCGGCAGAGGTGGATGAAGAATTAAAATATCTTCACCAGCAGCGGCTCATTGAGATGCGAGATGAACGCTTGCGGCAGCTGGAGTCCGGGGAGATATCTGTTTGGTCATTGTTTGAAGATTATGTGCTGTTGGGAGATTCCCGTGCGGTAGGTTTCTATTATTTTGACTTTTTGCCGGAAAGCCGTGTCTTGGCTGAGTCTGGCGCCACAATTCGGAACCTGGAGGAACATATCCCCGATATTGTAAAGTTGAATCCTTCTATGCTCTTCCTCTGCTATGGGCTGAATGATGTGTCCATTGGTATCTGGTCTACGCCGGAAGAGTATGCAGAAGAATATGCAGATATTATCGCTGAAATTCGGAAAGAGCTTCCGGATGTTTCTATCTACATCAGTTCGATTCTGCCGGCCCGGGATCCTGCTTTTGAGCAGTCTTCCGCCTGGTATGACATTCCACAGTACAGCGCTGCAGTGGAGGCCATGTGTGAAGAAAATGGGTGTTATTATGTAGACAACGATGCATTGGCGGAGGAGTATGCAGATCTGTGGGAAGTGGATGGGATTCATGTGCAGAAGGATTTTTATCCTCATTGGGCTGCCAACATGATTGCAGAGGTCTATAGCAGCCAGCTGGAAGAGGCAGATGCGGACAATCTGTCCGCGTAGAGCGAAACAGCTTCTTAAATCAGGCGAGAGTTGAGGTGCAGCATTATGACTTGGACAAAGGTGAGAATTCCAATTTTAGAGATTGCAAAGTGGTTGGCTCTAGTTTTTGTGCTGTTATTTCTTTACTTGATTTCTGCGCAGGGACGAGAAAGCCAGACGGAGTTTTCCGTTATGACAGAGGCTGTTACCAGTGCAGCGGATCTCTCATCCATGCAGCAGGCAGATGATCAAATGATAAAACGGCTTTATGGACTAGATCCTGATGAATATGAAGGTGTTCTTCTGTATTATCCCACGACCAATATGGGTGCAGAAGAGCTTCTTCTTGTAAAGTTATCTGACACAACGCAGCAGGAAACTGTACGGGCAGCAATGGATAACCGAATTGCATCTCAAAAAGCCAGCTTTGATGGATATGGTGTTGACCAATACGAAATGCTGGAACAAAGTGTAATAGAAGTTCGGGGCAATTATATGCTTCTGATTGTGGCATCTGATACGGCCCCGGTTCGCCAGGCATTTCTAAACGCACTGTAAGGAGGGAGTACTTATGATTTTCAGCAGCATATTTTTTCTCTTCATATTTCTCCCTCTGAGCCTGATTCTCTATTACATAGTTCCCAAACGCTTTCGATCGATTCCGTTGGTGATTGTGAGTTTGCTGTTTTATGCCTGGGGCACACCGGAATATATTGTTTTGATGCTGTTCAGCGTCGTGTTTAACTATATTACGGGGCTTGAAATTTCCTACTTCCAGGAATCGGAACGCACGGTTGCCGCCAGAGTAACTATGATTATTGCTGTGGTTGTCAATCTTTTGTTGCTGGGCTTCTTTAAATATTACGGCTTCTTGATCTCCAATATCAATGCGATCACGGGATTGCATTTGTCCACACCGCAGTTAGCGCTTCCGTTGGGGATTTCGTTCTATACCTTTACCGTGTTGTCATATGTCTTTGACGTTTATCGCGGTAGAGCCTCGGTACAACAGTTTATGTAACTTTTTTCCCGAAACTGCTTTCGGGCCCCATTGTTCAGTATAAAGATATGGAGCAGCAGCTTTCTGATCGGCAGATGGTGCCTGCTAAATTTGGTGCCGGACTCAACATGTTTTTGGTCGGACTCTTTAAAAAAGTGTTGATCTCCGATAATTTGGGCACTGCTTTTTCCGCCATTTCCGGACTTTCCGCAATGAGTGCCGGAACAGCTTGGCTTGGTATGCTGCTTTATGGATTTCAGTTATATTTCGATTTTAGCAGCTACTCCGACATGGCGATTGGACTTGCAAAGATGTTTGGGTTCGATTTTGCAAAGAACTTTGATTACCCGTATTTGTCCTCCAGCATTTCCGAATTCTGGCGTCGGTGGCACATTTCCCTGGGAGCCTGGTTTCGGGACTATGTATATATCCCGTTGGGTGGCAATCGCTGTTCCACGCCAAAAATTATTCGTAATCTTTTAGTGGTTTGGCTGCTGACCGGACTTTGGCATGGCGCAGCTTGGAACTTTATTGTATGGGGGCTCTATCACGGTGCATTTGTTCTGTTAGAGAAGTTTGTGTTGAAAGATCATGTGAAAAAAATTCCGAAAGTCCTTCGAATTTTGGGAACCTCTTTTCTGGTGTTCTTTGGATGGGTCTTATTCTTCTCCCCTTCCCTGACCAGTGCGTTGCACTATTATGGGCAGATGTTCGGATTAGGGCACATGGGCTTTATAGACAGTACATGCAAATATTATTTCTCCAGCAATATTTTGCTTTTACTGATTGCACTTGTTGGTTGCGGACCTATCGTCCAGAGACTTCACCAACGAATTGCCTATTGGAAAGGCGGCGTTGCTACTTATATTTCCATTGGCGCGTATGTATTATTGCTGGTTTTGACGATAGCCTACCTTATCAATTCTACGTATACCTCATTCCTGTATTTCCAGTTCTAAGGAGGCAAATGCTGTGGAAGAATCTCAGAAACAACCACGTCGGCAGACGACTAGACGTCAAGCTGCGCAGCGGCGACGTATGCATAACGTCCTTTTGGCTTTTGTATTCCTTTTGATTGTCCTGCTGTTTTTATTGATTAACCTGTTTACACGTGATCGAGAGTTTTCAGAATCCGAGAACCGAAATCTCAGCCAAAAGCC
>CABRZL010000019.1 GCA_902475435.1 uncultured Eubacteriales bacterium
TATGTTGGAGCTGATTCATTTAATTCAGGCTCAGGGCAATCCCCGGCTCAAGGTGCTGGGATTGCTGCCCACCATGGTTAACAACACCAAAAGCAGCCGGAACATTTTAGCTTACCTTTATGAGACGTACGGAGAAATTACCTTTGAGCACGGCATCAGCCGGAGCGTTGACGCCACCAACAGAACCCACAATCGTGCGCCGCTGGTCGGTTCCAAAAGCCGACTGGGTATGCAATATCTGGCGTTTACAGATGAGCTGCTGCAACAACTGGAAGCGGACGAAAAAGGAGCGTGACAGGAATGAACAACGCACGAGGCGCATCGGAATGGGCTGATACCTATGGCAGCGGCTTTGGGGTTCCTGCTGGAACAAGGCTTCTGCAAGTACCGCTGGAACTGCTGGACCCCTGGGAAGATACCGAGGGCAACGCACAGCCTTTCCACAGCTATTCCTCTGCGGAGCTGCAAGATTTCGCAGACAACATTCGGCAAAATGGGATCATCTCCCCCATCCATGTGCGGCCACGGGGAAACCGATTTCAAATTCTGGCTGGACACAATCGGAGCGCCGCCGCGAAAATGGCCGGCCTTACGACGATCCCGGCCATCGTACAGGATGTGGATGATGACGCTGCTGCCATCATTTTGGTAGACAGCAACCTCAAGCAACGGGAAAAAATCTTGCCCTCAGAAAAAGCATACGCCTACAAACTGAAACTCGACGCCATGAAGCGACAGGCACGCGAACGGATTTAACTTCGTGCCAAAATGGCACGAAGTTAGCGGAAACAAGAGCTGACCAAAAGCTGTCGAAAAACTCTACAGACAGCGCCAGGCAAATCCAGCGCTATATCCGTCTGACCTACCTGATTCCGCAGTTGTTGGAACTGGTGGATGCCGGGAAACTAAAATTGGTGGCCGGAAGTGATATATCTTTTCTCCCTCAAAATATTCAGGAAATTTTGGCCGACCTCATGATAAATGAAGGGGTAACGGTCAGTACCGCCAAAGCGGCGGAACTGAAACGGGTTCAGCCCAAATCAGAGCTGGAGCTACGGGCGATTCTGGTGGGAACACCAAAGCCCCCGACGGTGAAAGTTACCCTGGAATTGCCGGAGATAGATGCGCCGACTGTAGAAGCGCTGAATCACAATACCGAGTTCCAGACAGAGGCCCGACGAGTTCTGGCCGAATTAGCAAAACAATACACAATCCATAATGTTGCAGAAAATTCCAAATAATGATAGAATAATTGGTACTTCCATGCTTTTGCTGTGGGGAGTGCCAATTTTTTAATTCAAAAATTGACGCCGAAAGGAGAACTTAATTATGAAAAAATATAAGAATCTCATTGCAGTGATTGCAGCATTTTCGCTGCTGACTGCCTGTGGCAGCACACCTCAGGAAAGCACTGAAAGCGCCTCCGTATCTGTTTCCGAAACAACCCCTACTGTCTCCGTGATTTCCAGCGCAGAGGATGTCAGTTCTGTTGGTTCTTCTGCCGAAAATGGCAGCATGGGTCTGTCTTTTGACGAAACTGATCTGCTGGAAGCCATCACTGGATTGGAGGACATCTATGTGGTTCAGGGGGCCGAGAATATTAACTACCTGGACAATGTAATTTACGACAACGCCCTGATTTTATCTATTACCTGGGACGCCTCTCAGGTGGATCTGGAGACACCCGGAGAATATCCCCTTACTTATGTTGTCACAGTCAATCAGGACGCCATGGACGCCTACCTGGGCGGAACCTATGATCCGGCCCAGGACTACAGAAACAGCAGCACTGTAGAGGTAGTAATAGAGAAAACGGTTACCGTCTGCACCGCAGAGGATAGCACGGCTCAGGCCGATGCCGGAATTTATGTCCTGGCAGATGATGGTCAGTATGCAGAAACGTCCGATGGAAAGCAGCCCGCAGCGCGTCACCCAGTGAAGCCCGCAAGCACCGATGTTACCGGCGGCACCCCAATCTGTGCGGACACCGGAGAGAAACCGGAAGTTGATCTGGCGCAGCCTACACCTCAGGCAAGTACCGAACCAGCGTCACCTTCTCCCAGTGATAAGACCGACGCATCCGCCTCTCCAACATCGTCCCAAAAACCCGATGATACAACTGCAACGCCAAAACCATCCTCTGCCGCAACACCAAAGCCATCTACCAGTGCAAAACCATCTACACCGTCCTCTACACCGGCCCCTACGGCTACTCCGAAGCCCAGCAAAACACCGTCTCCCACACCGTCGCCTACCCATACCCATACCTGGGTTACCCAGGAGGCCACCGGACATTATGAGAAAGTGCAGACGGGCACGATTCATCATGATGCTATAACCCACGTGGAAGAAGAGTGGAGAATGATTTATAAGTGCAACAGTTGTGGACAGACTTTTAGTTCTGCAAATGATGTTGTGATGCATCAAGCCTTTGGTGATGGAAGTTGCAATGCGGGATACTCTCAGTGGGAGGAACTGGTGAATAGCTATACAGTAGTAGATCAGGAAGCATGGGATGAACCGGTTTATGAGAATGTTTGGGTAGAAGATACCCCAGCATATGAATATTGCTCCGGCTGCGGGCAAAGACGTTGAAATATCTATTCAATATTTGAAAATACTGCTACCGAGGTAATGCGGACACGGAAAGTACCAAATCTTCACAAAAAAAGTTTACCGCCCCAATAAAATCTTTTTGTTGAGGATTCTTGTAAAATAGGCTATACTCATAATAGATAACTAATAACGTAAGGAGGTATCAGACGATGACTGAATCTGACCTTGGAAGGATTTTATCTGAACTATTTGCAGCTGCTACACAAGTATTTCAAGAGGCCATGCGTAGTATGATTCTGTATGGTTCATACGCACGCGGCAACTATGACAAGGAATCTGACATAGATGTTTTAGTTTTGGCAGACATCCCTAATGATGCGTGTTGGAGTTACAGGAAAAGACTTACAAACGTAATTGACCGTCTGAGCCTCCAATACGATGTGGTCGTATCGCTGCATATCATTGACTGTGAAACCTTCGAGCGATGGGAAAATGTTGTACCGTTCTATCGGAATATAAAACAGGAAGGAGTTATAATCAGTGCCTGACCAGGGAAAAAACCTTGACTTGGCTATGTATCGTCTGGAGCAGGCCGAACGCTGTTTAAAGTCTGCGAAGATATTATTTGAGGCTAACGATTACAAATCGTCGGCAAACCGGTCTTATTATTGTATTTTTCATTGTATGAGAGCCGTCTTGGCAACAATCATGTTTGATTCCAAAAAGCATTCCGGGATCATTTCAGTCTTTCGCAAGGAATTTATAAAGACTGGGTATTTTGATATAAAATATTCCAGCATTATTGGTTCGGCATTTGATTTGCGTGGCTCCAGTGACTACGATGATTTTTATGTGGTGCCAAAGGCTGACGTTGCTGATCAGATTAGCAATGCAGAGGATTTTCTTAATGCAGTTAGATCATATCTTTTGAAAAATAAATAGGATTTACTTGGAACGGACGCTCATTTTTGAGCGTCCGTTTTTCTTTTCCCGCCCAATAAAAATCCCAGCCTAAGGCTGTTCATATATATCCCCTGCGCCCCCATATTCACACGAATATGGGGTTTTTTATATTTCATGAGAAAGGAGAGCTCCTATGAAGAAGCAAACGAAAACACGCCTGCTGGCGCTGCTTCTGCTTCTGGCTATGGTGTTGGGCCTGATCCCGGCGGCGCTGGCAACGGACACGGAATCTCCCGGGTCCGTGCCGGAAAGCAGCCTGGAAACCCAGGAAAGCACAGGCGGCACTGAGCCGGACACATCGCAGACGCCGGAGCCAAGTCCGACGGTCAGTCCGGAACCGGATACAGCAGTAGACGTCAGCCCTTCTCCCTCCCCCAGCCCGGAGCCATCGGTCAGTCCGACGCCCAGCTCCACACCGGAGACGAATACCGGTCCGGTCATTGAGACGGGCGGCACATCCCAGGGCACAGACAACGATACACCGGATGCGGAAGACGCGGATGAAATTCCGCCCGGAGGCAAAACCGTTGCCCTTCCGGCGTATATGCTCACACCGTTTGCCACGCGGAGCAGCAGCGCCACCATGTCCGGCGGTACAATGCTGTATACGTATGGAGGAGGCAGCCGTAGTCTGACCTTCAGTTATACGGATGCTTTGGGGGAATACCACCACAGCAGTTACATCTGGCTCCAACCCTATTATCTAAACGGAAATTCTGCATTCTGTATTGAGCCGGACATTCATGTTGCGGACGGCATGACCTATACACAGGACGAGGCCAACAAAGCCTGGACACAGCGGCTTACCGAAAACCAGCGGCAAGCCATTGCCCTGGCTCTGGCCTACGGTTATCCCAACACCTGGTACGACAAATCCCCCAGAGACAGCACCACCAGCGAGTATGTGGAAGCACAAAAACTGCTGGCAACCCAGGCCGTAATCTGGGAAATTGTCACAGGACAGCGCAGCGCCACAGCACCTTATGCAGCCGTCACCTCCCTGTCCTTTGATTACGCTTATCCAAGTTCCTGGTGGCCCACCCTGACTTATGTGCGGGATCAGATTGTGGCCGCCATGGCCGCACACCAGGACATCCCCTCGTTTGCGAGCTACAGCAGCAGTACAGCGCCCACCTATAAGCTGACCTATGATGCCGGTTCCGGCACCTACAAAACAGCGTTGACGGACACAAACGGGGTCCTCAGCAGCTACAATTTCAGCACCAGTTTGTCCGGCGTCACTTTTACCAAATCCGGAAATACCCTATACGTTGAGGCCACTCCCGCAGCAGTAGCTCAGGCTACCAGCTGCACAGCTTCAGCCGCCGGCACTTCCCTGGCTGTAGATCCCTCCATTGCCCTGGTCTGGGCTCCCTCTGTAGCCGGATACCAGGCTCAGGTACAGCTTGCAGCCAAACCAACGACAGCCACGGCCTACATCAAACTGAACTGGGTCAGTGCCGGATCAGCAACCCTCATTAAGACCTCCACCAATCCGGAAATGGTGAAGAATAATAGCTGCTACTCCCTGGTTGGAACCACCTATGGCCTGTACTCAGATTCCGCCTGCAAAAACAAAGTGGGAACCTTTGTAGTAAATGCAAACGGCACCTCCAACACCATTGAGAATCTGCCTGCCGGCACCTACTACTACAAGGAGCTGACCGCAGGGAAAGGGTATCAGTTGGATACTACAGTAAGGAGCGTTCAGGTAACAGCCGGAAAGACTGCTACAATTTATGCGGAGGATGTTCCGATTGGTGACCCCTTGACTATTACGCTGGAAAAGAGCAATAAAGACGCTTCTGGCAATACCAGCGCAACGCCGCTATCTTTGGCTGGTGCAAAATTCAGCATCACATATTACTCCGGTATGTATACTACTGAATCAGCAGCAGAAGCGGATGCTAAGGCCGGAAAAATTCAGAAACGAACCTGGTATATTACAACAAAAGCCTATACTGTTGGTAGCGTAACAAAGTATCTAGCTAGTATAGCCTTAGAAAAACCGGAAGGCGACGACCTGTTTTATGGCGAGAATACTGGTCAGCCTATTGTCCCAATGGGAACTGTAATTGTCAAAGAAGTCCAAGCTCCAACTGGATATATAAACTCCGCAGATTTTTATTTCACATCCGATCCAAATACATCCTATGGTTCCTCTATCATAGTTCAATTTGACGGTAGCAATAAACCAAAAAATGTCGCCACCGGAAACTATATGGATGATTTCAGCCTCTCTGTCTACGAGGCCCAAGTCAAAGGCGGCGTCAAGGTTCGCAAGGCGGATGCCGGAACTGGCACAACGCCCCAGGGCGACGCTGCTTTGTCCGGCGCAAAGTTTGGGATTTACAATGACAACAATTACGCGGTATACATTGACGGCAAGGAGTACAAGCAAGGCGCTCTGGTGACCACCATCACCACGGACAAAAACGGCAATGCTGCCACCGCCTCGGATGCACTGCCCTACGGAAAATACTATTTGCAGGAAATCACACCCCCAACAGGCTACACCCCCAGCAGTCAAAAGGTCAGCTTCACGATCAGTTCCAGCGGAACCGTTGTGGATCTGGGAAACTATAGTGACACCGTAATTCAGGGAAAGATCCAGGTAGAAAAGTGGGCCGTAAACACAGTGACCGGAGACAAACAGCCGGAAAAGGGAGCCACTTTTGAGGTCTGGCTGAAATCCGCCGGAAGTTATGAAAAAGCAAAGGACAGCGAAAAGGACGTGATCACCATTGGTGAGGACGGCACAGGAACTTCCAAAAACCTGCCCTATGGCACCTATTTACTGAAGCAGAAAACCGGCTGGGAGGGCTATGACCCGGATGAAACCACCTATGAGGTGACAATCACCAGCAACGGAACCGTTGTGGATCAGGACACTGACGGCAAGGATCTGGAAGTGGAAAACAACATCTGGACCGGTTCCATTTCTATCCTCAAGGTGGATGGCGATACCAGGCAGCCTCTGGCCGGGGCGGAATTTACTCTGACCGGCTCCGATGGCTCCGAGGTAGTCAAAGTATCCGACGACAGCGGAACCGTCACTTTTGAGGATCTGTATTATGGGGTGGAATACACCTGGACAGAGACAAAGCCGCCCAAGGGCTATTTGCTGAATGAAGAAAACACCGGCACCTGGACCGTAGACAAGCAGGACGATCTGCTGGAAGTCACATGCGAAGACTTCCGCCGTCCCGGCTCCATCACGGTGACAAAGGAAGATACCAACGGACAACCTCTTGCAGGCTGCACCTTCCTGCTGGAATACCTGGATGGAACCACATGGAAGCCCGTCACAAACCGGGCATCGGATACGCCGGTCACTCTGGGCGCGACCACCAGTCCGGTGGTTGACGGCTGTCTGACGACAGATGCTTCCGGTGTGGTTACGTTCTCCGGTCTGTGGGCGGACGATACTCTGCAATACCGGCTGACCGAGGTAGACGCCCCCGACGGATATACGCTGCTGACGGAACCTATCTTTGAGGGTGTACTGCCTGTCAGTTACCCGGACGGAGAAGTTTCCGCAGAGCCGGAGGAGGTCATAGAAGGTATCGCATATTTTTATGATCTCCCTGTCACGGTTCGTGATGGAAAGGTTTATACCCTGCCCTTGACCGGCGGCAACGGCTACGCTTATGCTCCCATTGGCTGGATTGCGCTGATCCTGGGAGCTTTCTTGTGCGGAATTGCAATTATTAAAAAGAGAAAAGGAGAGAAACAATCATGAAACATAAGTGGTTTAAACGCCTTAGCGCCCTGGCCATGACTGCGGTCATGGCTTTTTCCATGTCCCTGGGTGTGTGCGCTGCCAACGAGGCAGAGGCCATCATTGACACCAGCCGCACCACATCATTGACTTTGTACAAGTATGATCTCACCACCGCCGAAAACGACGGCGTATGGGCGGAGAATTCTTATGTGTCCACCGGTTTTCAGGATGACGCCGTGAATACTGCTCTCTCGCCCTATGCCATTCAGGGCGTCGAGTTTTCCTATGTGAAGATCGCAGATCTGGACATTCTCAAGGAAAACGAAGATACAGAGCATCATGTGATGCCTCTCTATGGGTTCCACGAGGACGTGGCCACCTCCAGCCGCGCTGTGACGGAATTTCTCCGGGCAATCGGCCTCACCACCGATGACGCCTATACCGTCAAGCACGACGCCAACCAAAACCGTATCTGGTACTTTGAGAGCGACGTGCTGATGGACGGGCTGGCAAATGCCCTGGCAACCAACGCCACCAGCGCCAAGGCCGCCTTAGAGGCATACATGAGCGGCAACGGGGCCACAGCTATGCCGGAAACGGATGAGAATGGCTACTCCCATGTAGACGGCCTGGCCCAGGGACTATACCTGGTCGTGGAGACACGGGTACCGGAAAACGTCACCTGCACCACGGAGCCCTTCCTGGTGTCCCTGCCGACAACTTCCATCGACGGTACACAGTGGAACTATGATCCGGTACTGTACCCCAAGAATGAGACGGGCAACCCCACACTGGAAAAGACTGTTCGGGAGGCTCTGGCAGATACCGGAAAGCACGGCGGCTCTACCACGGATATTACGGACGGCTATGCGCATACGGCCACTGGTTCTGACGGAGACGTGATGGACTACCAGATCATCTCTACCCTTCCCACCATCACCTCTCCTGCCACTTCCCTGACCACCTACACCTTTGTGGATCAGCTTTCCAAGGGCATCCGCTATAACGGAGAGCAGTTCGGCACCGGTGAAGTAAAACTGGAGTTCTTCAAGGACGCCGGCTGCACAGATCTCATCACCACATGGACGGAGGCCGACGGCAAGTTCAAGGTAGACTATACCAAATACAATGCTGCAAACGGCACACAGATGACCATATCCATGACCACAGCAGGGCTGTCCGAGATCAACAGCAACACAAGCGTCTATGACCCCGATACCAGCCTGCTCCGAGGCTACAGTAATTGCACCCTCCGGATCACTTACAGCTGCACGGTCGACAGTGACGCTACCGTGGTCTATGGCAATTCCGGCAACCCCAACGAGGTGGAATTGACCTGGAAGCGCACCAACACAAATTACTATGACACCCTCCAGGACTGCTGCCATGTGTACACCTATGGTTTGGACCTGACCAAGCAGTTCTCTGACGGCAAGGGCAATTTTGATAAAGTTTCCTTCCTGATTCAGAACAAAACCGATGGATACTATGTTCAGGCGGAGCTGAACCAGGATGAGGGCATTTACTATGTGACTGGCCATACCACAAAAGAAGCGGAGGCCACCAGCTTCCACCCCATGTCCGGGGAGGTAAACTGCGGAAAGGTTATGGTGAAGGGGCTGGAGGACGACGCCTACATCATTACGGAAACTGCCACCGATCGGGGCTACACCCTCTTGAAAGAGAACATTCTGGTGGAGATCACCACCGCAGAGAGCACAGAGCATTGTCCCATCTGCGAAGCGGCCCTGCTGACGGCCTCCGCCAAGGTCAACGGCAAGGACGTAACCATGAATGATGATAACAGTTCCGTACACGCCATGGTTCCCCTGACTGTCTCCAACACCAGAAACTTTATTCTTCCTAAGACGGGCGGCAATGGCTCTGCCGTGATCTATGCGATTGGCGGCCTGCTGATCCTACTCAGTGTGGTAGGTATCGCCGCCGGAGCGATTTCCAACAAGAGAAAAAAGAATAAAGCGTAAATGGAATCGCCCCGCCCTCTCACGAGGGGCGGGGTGCAAAAGCAGCGAGTTCAGTGCCAGGAAATATTCAGCTTCCGGTTATTTGCGGCACAGTCCTTCAAGTATAAATTGATCAATGTCTGATATGGGATACCCGCATCTTCGGACTGTTTCTTGAAATAATCGATTGTGCTACTGTCAATATTGATTGTAATCTGTTTCTTTAACTGTCTGGCATATGGATTCTTTCTGGGATTCAAATTCTTAATATCGTATTCTTCTCTCATATGATCACCTCACCATTTTTCAGTATATACCGATCTTTCATTCCTGGTTGCCTTTCGTGCCGATATAATCCTGATTACACTTTCTTTATCCCTGTAGCAATGACTGACAATGCAGATTTTTTCTTTGTTTGTTGTCCCAATAATTAAAAACCGTTCTTCCTCCTCTGAATGTTCTGGATCGTCGAATAAAATCGCATTTTCATCATAAAAGACCGTCTTTGCTTCCTCGAAGGAAATTCCGTGTTTATGTTGGTTAATTTTGTTTTTCTTTTCATCCCATTCAAATTTAATTGTTTCCATAATTATATTATAATTATTATATAATTATTGTCAATACATTAGACGTATTTTTTCACATATAAAGGAGGGTTCGAGACGAAACAAAAATACAAACTCATATTAGCTGTTCTTTTCCTCTTAATAGGAGCCGGACTGCTGCTGTATCCCACCATCAGCCAATGGTGGAGTGCAAGACATCAATCCGAGGTCATTGCAGACTATGCGGACGATATGGATAATCTGGACGATGAGGAGGCAGAACGGGAACTCCGACGGGCAAAAAAGTACAACGACGATCTGGCGGATACCGCCGCCATAACCGATCCCTTCCTGGAGGAGGATACGATTGACACCAGCGACTATGACACCATATTAAACTTTGCAGCAGAGGGGGTCATGGGCTATGTAGAGATCCCCAAAATAGACGTGCTGTTGCCAATCTACCATGGCGTCAGCTCGGCGGTTCTGGCCAAGGGGATAGGTCATCTGCCGGAAACCTCTCTGCCGGTGGGCGGCGAAAGTACCCATGCGGTATTGGCCGGACACAGCGGCATGAGCAATGCCAGACTGTTCACAGATCTTCCCGATCTGGAACTGGGAGACATTTTCTATATCCATGTATACAACAAAACCATGACCTACACCGTGGATCAGATCAAGACAGTGTCCCCCACAGACACGTCGGACTTAAATATTGTGGAGGGAAAGGACTATGTGACCCTGGTTACCTGCGTCCCTGTCACCGTCAACAGCCACCGGCTGCTGGTTCGGGGCGTCAGGACAGATTGAAGCAAAACGGAGGAGGAAAGATGTTAACCATCACAATTAAAGTTAACGCACCCCTTGGGCTGGCCCAGGGGGCGAAGGAGGATCTTGCCATGTATCTGGAGCGTTACGGGGATACCCATGTGGCGTCCATCGTTGAAGAAAAACCAGAGCAGACAGAAATCGGGGAATATTTCAAACCTCAGACCTCCTAATGTTCTATCTATCAATGATCAAACGGTCCCATCGCTTATTTGGTAAAGCCGCCCAAAAAACCGACCATAACCAAACTATATACCAGACCGTAAGCCTGGTGCTCATCGGGCGAACGGGGTTCGATTCCCCGTGGGACCACAAGTTTTTCAAACAGGAACTTCGTGCCAAATTGGCACGAAGTTACACCCTTGACAAAAAGGAGGTTTTTTCATGGAATACAAAGACGGCCTTTGGAACGCAATATACCAGGAGGCCGTGGAAAAAGTAGAACGAGAGAAACGAGAAGCGGCGGCACAGGCTCCGCCGGTTGCCATCCAGCCTTTTACGGAACAGATTGCCATGCTTCCTCTGGATGTTTTGGAGGATTACCCCGCAGAGCTGCACCCCTTCCATCCTGCATCAGCGGCACGGCTGGAGAGCCTCCGGGAGAGCATCGTCCAAAACGGTATACTGGCTCCGCTGCTGGTTCGGGATCTGGGAGATGGACGGTATCAAATACTGGCCGGTCATAACCGGAAACGGGCCGCCAAACTGGCGGGTTATTCGGAAGTTCCGTGTATCATCAAGGATGTAGACGATATTGACGCCAACAATATTATGTTGGCGGACAATCTGAATCACCGCCCGGAACTGCTGCCCTCAGAGAAAGCTATGGCCTACAAGATGATGTTGGATAATATGCGGAAGCGTCAAGGAGAACGAACAGATTTAACTTCGTGCCAAAATGGCACGAAGTTAGAAGAAAACCATGATACTTCTGCCCCATCAGAGCAAAAGCTAAACGACGAACCGGATATTTCAACCTCAGTCCCAACGGGACTGAGGTTGAAAAGGAAACAAACGCGGGAACTTTTGGCTGAAACTGCCCCCGACAGCAATACGCAGATATTCCGCTATATCCGTCTTACAAATCTGTCCAAAGAACTGCTGCAAAAGGTAGACGAGCAGGCCATTGGCTTGCAAATCGGCGGAACGCTGTCCTATCTGACGGAGGCATCCCAGGACTTAATTTACACCTATTATTTTGTGGACAACAAGGATCAACACATCGACCAAACGCTGGCCGACGAGCTGCGTACCATCGACGCCGATCCTGCTCAGGAACTGACCGTTACGGTCTTGGATCGGCTGGCGACAGAGCGGACTGAGCGCCGTTTTAAGGTGGTCAAGATTCAAATGAAAGATATTCGCAAATACTTCCAGCCGGATGTGAAGAAAGAGGAGGTTGCAAAGATCATTGAGAAGGCTTTGGATTTTTACTACAGTCATCGACAGTTAGGAGGAAAATGAAGATAGTGCATATTTGAAGTCCGCCGCTTTGCGGCGGGCTATTTTGTTGAAAAGGAGGTTTTTTCTTGCCTGTCAGTAAAAGCGGAAAACAATACTACACCAAAAAACAGTACCAGAGGGCGAAGTACGAGGTAAGCGCTCTGGAATACGCCCAGTCCCAGGGCTACGACCTGGTGCGCCAGGGCTCCTACTACCACATGCGGGAACATGATTCCATGATCTTTACGCCCCGGGGTTCCTGGTTCTGGAACAGCCGGGGCGTCAGCGGCGGAGCCATCGAGTTCTGTCTTTATTACGAGGGAAAAACACTTCCCGAAGCGGTACTGGCCCTGGCCGGTGAACAGGAACCCACACGGTCAGATTTTAAAGAAATCTCAAAAACAGCAAAACAGCCGCCAAAGGAGCAGCCGCCGTTTCAGCTTCCGGAACCATCCGGGGACTTTCGGCGGCTGTTCGCCTATCTGTGTCGAACCCGGGGCCTCAGCAGGGATGTGGTGATGGAAATGCTCCGCCAAAAGGTTCTCTATCAGGGAGTCCAAACAAAGAAAAACAAGACCTATCACAATGCAGTGTTTGTCTATCGTGACCCTGACGGAAAACCTGTGGGTGCGTTTCTCCGGGGAATGGGCCAGGTAGCTTTTAAGCAGGACGTCCCAGGCAGTGACAAACGCTATGGTTGGCTGCTGGAAGGCAGCACACCAATGTGGGTATGCGTCTTTGAATCGGCCATCGACGCCGCATCTCAGTATTGCCTTTCCGGAATTACGAGCGTGGATCGACTGAGCCTGGAGGGACTGAATCCGGAGCCGCTGCGGAACTATCTGACCCACAATCCCGGCATCCGGAAAGTGGCTCTGATGCTGGATGCAGACAAGCCGGGACAGCAGGCCGCCGCCAGGATACAGAAGGAGCTGATTCAGCAGGGATATTCGGTTATCGTAGCGCCACCGGGAGAGGGCAAGGACTACAATGAATGGCTCTTAATTACCAGATCCAGAGAGCCTGCATGTTCTGTTTCTCCGCCCCCCAATCCGGAGGAACTGGAATTTTGGCACAATTAAAACAAGACAAGGAGGATCAACTATGGATGCATACACACTGGAAGAACTGGAACGGCTCATAGATTTGGACCCAGAGGGCTTTGCGGCCGCCGGAGATGATCCCAATACTGAGGATATTTTAATTGACGGGAAGGAGGAATCAACGTGCCCGGCATGAGCAAGACCCGCCAGGAACTTTCTGAGATGTTCCTGGCGGCGCTGAAAGAGGATAAGCTGCCCTGGGAAGCTGTTTGGAACGTCCCAAAGCCCTTGAATCCAGTCAGTGGCGTGACGTATCGCGGTGTCAACAACCTGATGCTTTCCTATATCGCCAAAGAGAGAGGCTATACCGATCCCCGTTGGTGCACCTTCCATCAGGCCCAAAACAATGGCTGGCGGATTCAGAAAGGGGCTAAATCCGCCCGGGTAGAATACTGGGCCTATGTCGATCCGGAAACCCACAAGATGCTGGACTGGAAGGAGGTCCACAGAATCCGGCAGGAGGACCCGGAACGGTATCGCAAGCTGGAACTGCGGTGCCGGATCTCCAACGTATTTAACGCAGAACAGATCGACGGCATCCCGGAATACCAGCGGCAAGAGGAAACGAACATAGATTCCATTCGGGAGCAACGGGACACGCTGCTTTGGAACATGAATCTGGATTACCAGGAGGTGGGCGATCAGGCGTACTACTCCCCTGCTTTGGATCGGGTCACGCTGCCCCCGGAGGCATCCTTTGACAGCCCTTACGGCTATCTCTGTACGTTTCTCCATGAGTGCGGCCATGCCACCGGACATCCAAGCCGGCTGAACCGAGATCTCAGCGGACAATATGGCTCTGAAAGCTATGCCCG
This sequence comes from uncultured Eubacteriales bacterium, assembly GCA_902475435.1. Lineage (GTDB taxonomy): Bacteria > Bacillota > Clostridia > Oscillospirales > Oscillospiraceae > HGM13006. Next base: position 13,942 of record CABRZL010000019.1, read on the forward strand.
GGAGGAGCTGCGGGCTGAGATTGCCAGCGCCTTTACCGCGCAGGCTCTGGGGCTTCAAATGCCGGAAGCAGAACTGTCCAGGCATTTGGATCTCCATAAAGCTTACATTCAAGGCTGGATTTCTGTATTGGAACACGATCCCAACGAACTGTTTGCGGCCATCCGTGACGCAGGAACGATCAGCGACTATCTGCTGGAAGCAGGAGAGCTGGATCTGGCGCAGGATCACCCCTTCCATACACCGACTGCTCCTCAACAGGCCGAACCCCAGCAGATCAGCCCCCTGAACAAAGCGATCCCTTCAACGCAGAAGCCGGCCTTTTGGGGTCAGATTGTCTATATGACCGATACCGGGGAGGAATTTAGCGAGTTCTATGATGACCAGACAGAGTACGAAGAAGAACTCCGCTACCGGAAAATGCTTGGAGCCAAAGTACGCGGAGCACGGCTGACACGGACGGAATTTCTGGAAAAGCTGTCCCGGGAACTGCGGAACGCAAGGCAGCTCTTTGCCATAGGCCGGCATCTGCACGGAAACTACCAGACGGAGCTTCAGGAATGGGCTCATTCCATAGCGGTAGACATCCAGATCACAGAAGTCAATGAACGCTATGCCGCTGTCCATGCCTGGGAGGAGGCAAACAACATACCCCTGGAGGAACGCTGCACCGTGATAGACGAGCATACCGGTCAGATCCTTTTAGCGGAAGGAAACCTGACAGCGGAACTGAACCAGCGCTATGCAGAGATCCAGGCGGCCCGGCAGGCTGCTGAAATAGAGGCAGAGCAGGCAGCAGCGGCACAGGCCACAGCGCAGGCACAAGCGGAGGCAGAAGCGGCAGAAACTAAGCCGGATTTCTTTGGCCGGATCATCCATGCAGTAGGGGCCGGGGCAGCAGTCAGCATCTTCTATGACAATCTGGAGGAATACGAAGCGGAACTCCGCTATCAGAAAGAAGTGCTGGGTGCAGACGTACACGGTGAGGCGCTGACCCGGGAAGAATTTCTGGAGAAACTGTCCCTGGAATTAAAAACCGCCGGACATGAGGCGGCCATAGGTTCCGATCTGCACGGTCAGTACAGGGAAGCAATCCAGACATGGGAAGCAGAGCATTCCAACCCCATTCAAATCTCAGAGGCCATGGCCGCCGAAAACGAAACATACGCTGCGGTTCACGCCTGGGAAGAGGCAAACGGCATCCCACAGGATCAGTGCTGCACCGTGATAGACGACCATACCGGTCAAATTCTTCTGGCAGACGGAAAGCTGGCAGCGGAACTGAACCAGCGCTATACGGAGGTCCAGACAACACAACAGATTCCGGTACAGGAAAACACCGCTGGTCCGGAAAGTGCTTATACCGTAGTGGTCTGGAATCGGGAAGATGGCAGTGTTCGGCAGCAGAGCTGCCAAAACCATCAGGAAGCCATAGATACGGCAAAGCAATTTTTCACCAACAAGGAAGGATGTACGGCGGTATATAACCAGGAAACCGGCAAGTTAGAACACATCTACGGGTACGTTTCAGATCAGGAACTCCCGGAGAAAATGCGTCCACAGCTCCAGGTCACGGAGTTCCGGAATGACAAGCTGTGCTATCAGGCCCATGTAAAGGGCCCCGGTATCGACGAGTGGAGCCCGGTCTGTAGGGATGGCGACAGTCTCCGCGTAAGAGCCGGAAGCGTCCTGGACGGCAGCCGCATGGAACACACCTTCAGCAACGAGGAGTACCAGCAGTTCCAGCGCTATGAAGCAAGGCAAAATACGCCGGTTAAAGAAGAAGTACAATCGTTCGTCGTGGAGTACGACGAACTGGAACTAGGATAGTCCAATGGTATGAAGTCAAGTAGGTGATGCAGAAAAAATTAAAGGAAAAACGAGCAAAAAGGACAGTATCGGCAGCAAAAAGGCAACACCAATCTAAACCCTGCCCCTACAATTTTTGAAACAGGGCTTCGGCACCAGAGCGGCAGGCGGTACACTCAGCCCTCTGGCGGGATATACAGGCGGTTGTCCTTCAGCAGTCGAAAGACCAACCGAACCAGTTTTCTGGCAGTTAAAGCGAGTGCGCGTTTATGCTGGTACTTGTTGACCTCATGGTACTTGAGGTCATAGTAGCGCCGGAACTCGGAGTCGCATCTTCTCACAGAGTTGGCAGCTTCCAGCAGGTAGTAGCGGAGATAGCGGTTGCCGGATTTAATCATCTGGGAATGTTCTGCCTCGAAGTCTCCGGACTGGTTTCTGTTCCAGACAAGACCAACATACTTGGCAAGAGAGGCTTGGGATTCAAAGCGGTGAATATCGCCAATTTCAGCGATAATACCGGCGGAGTAAACCTTTCCAATACCGGGGACGGATGTCAGCGTGTTCGGGATGATTTCAAACTGGTGTTCAATGGCTTTGTCCAAAACCTTGACCTGCTCCTTCAATGCCCGCATGGAGGCGATAGATACGGCCATAGCCTGGTTTACAGAGTTGTTCACGGTAACTGGCAGACGGTAAGAATCTCTGGCTGCACTGCGAATAGCCTTAGCTTTTGTTGCTGGGTCAGCGAAGTTCCTGCCCTTTTCATCAATGAAGGCAGTCAGTTCATCCAGATCAGCGTTCGCCAGGTCATCCACAGTTTCAAACTGTTCCATGAGCGCAATAGTAGTGGCGCTGGTGTTCTGAATGTCTTTTTCCTGGGCCATGCCGGAGCATTTGAGGAATAAGTAGTTGGCGAACCGCTGCTTTTCACGGGTCAAATTCTGAATGACATCAAATCTGGCCCTGGTAAGGGTTTGCAGGGCTTTGTAGCGGTAATCGTCCATGTAGACCTCCCTGTTGATTCTGCCAAAACGGAGATGGTCGGCAATCACAAAGGCGTCCACCCAGTCGTTCTTTGGCAGGTCAGAATAGGCTTCCTTGAACTTCCGCACCTGCTTTGGATTCAGAACATGGATTTTCCTCTGAAACCGCCCCAGGCTGCCATCCTCACGAAGAGCGTAGACCAAGCTGTCCCCGTAGATGGAGGTGGCCTCCAGGCCAATCACCACATCGCTGAGCTGCATGGAACGCAGTGCCGACACGATTCTCTCTGACAACAGCTTAGCACCGCCAAGATTGTTTTGCACAGAGAAATTGGAGTGCTTGCTGCCGTCCGGCTTCATCAGGTAGGCCACATTGTTCTTGCTGCTCACATCAATGCCAACGAATAGTGGATTCACAATTTTCACCTCCCCATGTGGAGATTTCAGGCCAGCAGGCTTTGAGATACCCATGATAACCGGAGCATCTGGCAACCTCGCTTATCAGAATCATTCCGGGGCAGACCAATGCGATATCCCTCACTGCAAAAAGGGCGGCCTTGTCCCCGGCAAACAGCCAATGAGTTTGCAGCTAACTTCCGGCTCAGGGGAACTGACTATCTATGAAGCAGCCTTTGGGCTCAACTGGAGGTAATAGAACTTGACCCTGCTGTCCTACAGCTATTGTATCACGGGCATCTCCAAGCCTGCTGATACCTGAATTTATTAACTTTCAAACTTATTATACGAACTTATTATACGAGGAGGTAACAACATGAATAAAGTTTTGCTCAGTGGTTTTCTGGGACAGGAGCCAGAACTCCGCCGAACAAACTCGGGAAAAAGCGTTTGCAACCTGAGCCTGGCGGTCCGGCGAAGTCAGGAGATCACGGATTTCATTCCCGTCACCTGCTGGCAGGTTACCGCCGATTTTGCGGCAAAATATTTTAAAAAAGGCAGTCGTATAGAAGTCTGCGGACGGCTGCAAAAGCGGACATGGAAAGATGAGGCTGGGACGAACCACAGTACGCTGGAGGTCATTGCAGAAAGCGTGGAGTTCGGAGAAAGGGCCCCGGGAATCAGCGGCGCTTCTGCGCCTCCGGAGCCAGAGGCTCCAAGTCCCGTTACCTCTGGGGTAACGGAGCCCCCCAGTTGCATTTCCAATTCCACGCAAACCCCTGGGGGTTAGATGCAAAAACCGGGGGCGTTTTCCCTTCTTTTTTCCTCAAAATATGATACGGCAAGCGCGGAACACCCCCGGTTGTGGCGAAAACACCCCCGGTTACTTTTCCAGCGCAAACGCAACCCCCCGGGGTTTGGATGCAAAAACAGGGGGGATTTCTTCTGTTTTTTCCCTCAAAATATGGCGCGATAGCGCCAAACACCCCCGGTTCCGGGGGTAAACCGTCCTTTGGGCTGTTAAGCCCATTGGAACGGCAGGATAAGCTGTCCGACAGACAGCGCAAAACAGCTTGAAAGCAAAGCTTTCAACATGTCCGACAAGAGCGTTTTTCTGTCCGACATTGGCGGACAGATCAAATTTTATAGGGAGTGAGGAATCTGTGCAAGATGCGATTACTTTTCTCGTGCGGTTATTGGGAACACTTTTGGGAGCAGCCATTGGAGCGCCTATTGGTTGGCGCATTGGATGGCGCTGTACAACGAACAAAGTGGTTCATGATACAGCCGAAAAGCTGGCGCAGAGCTTTTCGACGTCTAAATTAGTGCAAAAAGATACGGAAATGTTAGTGCAGAGATGCCGGTGTCTGGAAGAACAACTTCTGGCCCTGGAACTCAAAGTTTCCGAATTAGGAGGGAAGCAGTGAGCACATCAGAACGACAGGTTAAAATCAGCTTTCGTTGTTCTCAGGAGTTGGGAAACATACTTTCCCGTATCGCTGAGGCCGAAGGAAAATCAAACGCCCAGGTCATCCGGGATCTGGTTCAGCGAGGCCTGGTCGCAGGCGGCTATGTCACCGGGCAGCAGGAACTCGGTAAGCTGGTGCAGGACGCTGTGACAGCAGTGCTGCGGCCACAGGTGGAACGGCTGGCCACCATATCGGCAAAGGCGACGCAGATCAGCGCCGCCGCTTTTTTTATGCAGATCTACACAGACAAGCTGCTGGTAGAACCGGACATGCAGAGCGAAATCGACGCCATCGCTGCCAAGGCCCGGCGGCTGGGAATCGAGTATCTGCGGCTGGCCAAGGGCAAAGACATCGATCAGTTCATTGCCGACGGCAGCCGCCGCATGCGAAATAGCAGTATGCCGGAATGAGGGGAGGATCTTTTTTGAAACAACAGGATAAGCAATATTCCATCCGAAAAAACGGAAGAATTTACGCCCAGTCCGACGAAGCGGACTGCGGCTATTCCAAAGCGATCCTGCGGAGCATGGCCTCCGCAGGATATTTTTTATTTCAGGATGGCAAACAGATCTCTCCGGAGAGGCGCAAGTAAATGGAAGGGTTTCTGTTTCGTCAGTGGGGCACGGATACAAAGGTGGATCGCAGCGCCGTTCCAGGTCTCAATGTCCGGCATCTGCAATATATCGCCACCCGGCCCGGGGCAGTATTCAATCCCGGCTGCGGGTTCGGTCTGTGGGGAAGTCTCTCTGAATTTGCCCCTGCGGAAAATATCAACGATCTGGAGCAGGCCAAGAAACTTCTTCGGACAGAGGCCGAACGGGGCCGCACAATTTATCGCGGCCTTATTTCTCTGGGAGAGCCGGACGCCGCTGAAAGAGGGTACTATGACCGCAGCAAATGGGAAGCTCTGGTGAATGCGAATGCTGCCAAAATTGCCAAAGGTCTGCACATCGACCCGGCCAACTTCCGCTGGATGGCCTCCATGCATTGCAGCAGGGGACATCCCCATGTACATCTCATGTACTGGGACGCCGGGACGGAGCCCCGGCAGGAATATATGCCGGAAGATCGTTTTAACGCCTATAGCGAGGGAATCCGGGCCAGTCTGAACCGCTTTGAATATGGGGAGGAGATCCACCAGTCCCAGGAAATACAGGCGGAAACTCTCCGGCAGCTCCGACTGGAGCTCCAGGCTGTCTGTCGGGAATGTATCCCAGGCGCAGAGCTGCTGAGCAGGAAAGATCTTATGAACAGCGACGAGTTTGCCCCCATGGTTCAGCAGCTTCAACGCCTGGTGGAACAGCTTCCCTCCAGAGGCAGTCTGAAATACGCCTATCTTCCAGGCAGTTATCGGGATCAGGTCAATGTTTTGACAGATCAGATTCTGGAGCTTCCCGGCTGTAAAAAAGCTCTGGAGCATTATCTGGAAGCCACCGATCAGGTCAGCAGTCTTTATGGCAACAGCGAAAAAAACACATTGGCCAATCGGGACAAAGCGCTCCAGCGTTTACACCGGGAACTGGGGAATGAAATCCTTTCCTCTCTGCGGGAGGTAAAGAAAGAACTGGAGCTGAATGCACCAGCTTTTCCGGAGGCGCTGCAAACCTTAGCTTCCGGCACTGTCCGAACCCTGCTGCGGGACAGCCCGGAATATGCCGCCCTGCGGGAGCTGCTTCCACGGGATCGAATTCCGGTCCGGCAAATGCGGGAATTACCGGGTTTCCGGGCAGCGGAGCAAACTGCCATGGATCGTTTATTGTCTGACGCCAGAATCCGAATCCGGCTCAACACCTATGCCGGGAAACAGCCGGACCCCCAGGCCGCCTACCGGGACTTCTTCCGGGCGGCGGATCAGGAACTGATCCAGATGCTCCGGGAGGATACCGGATACACTCGGGAGGCATGGGATACCTGCACCGTAGAGGTGGTATGCTGTGTGGCCCGGGTTCTGAGCCAGCTCACCCGGCAGCAGCAGGCGTCCGCCGGGCTGGCCCGGCCTCTGAGCCGCGACCGGAGCCGGGAGGCCAAACAGGATCGGGCCCAGCAGGCGTCCCAGGGGGATGGCTGGAGCCCGGATATTTAAAGGAGATGGTCAAATTGAGAAAAAACGATGGATTGCAGGCGGAGCCGTATTGCTTCTCCTGTGGGTGGCTGCCATTCCAGTGTCCTACAATCTTGACGCCCTGCTGTCCCGGCGGCTGGATTTCACCTGGAACCCTGTTCTGGCGCTGAGGATGGTCCTGCAAACACCCAAGGCTGCGTTATTCCTCCTGCTGCTGATGGCGGCGGCAACCCTGGCTGTGGTGGGCTGCCTGCTGGCCGGAAGCAATATCGACAGCCACAGCCGGATACAGCATATTACGCCGGACATTGCGATCCCGGAGGCCGCCGGACAGGGGCAGTTTGGAACCGCCCGGTTCCTGAGCAGGAAAAAATATGCCAAAGCATTCACCACATACAGGCTGCCCTCTGACGGCCTGTACGCAGAATTGATGAAGGAGGGAGCACACGATGCCAAAGCAATCGACGAAAAAACAGATTAAGCGTATCCTTCCCGCCGGCGGCGCGCTGCTGGGCTGGAAGGATGATACCATTTACTGCAACACAGAGGACACCCACACCCTGGCCATCGGAGCCACACGCTGCGGCAAGACCCGATGCAGCGTCCTGGAAACCATCTGCACCCTGGCTCTGGGCGGCGAGAGCATCATCGCTGTAGATCCAAAATCCGAACTGTACGGTTATACCTGCGAATTTTTAAAGCGGCTGGATTATGAGGTGATTACGCTGGACTTCAAAGATCCCGCCAGAAGCGACCAGTTTAACTTCCTCCAGCCGGTGATCGACGCTGTGCTGCTGGAGAACATCCCCCTGGCAACCCAGCGGGCCCGGGACATTGCCTCCATGCTGGTTCCCAACGAGGACCGGCAAACAGATCCCATCTGGCTGGACGGAGAGCGATCTGTATTGACCATGGCCATTCTGGCGGTATGCACCGCAGCCCGGAACCCGGCGCACCAGAATCTCTCCAACGCCTGGGCTTTTGTGGCGAACATGTGCAGACCAGTGGGCGACAAGGGGGAACTGCCCCTGGTTCAGTTTATTCAGGATCTGCCGCAAAACAGTCCCGTGCGTCCGGCATTATCCATTGCTGAGATTGCCCCCAGTAAAATGCGCGGCAGCTTTTATACCTCTGCTCTGACCACGCTGGATCTGTTCAACGACCCCTACATCCACTCCATGACCTCCGACACCAGCTTTGACTACGAAGCCACCGGGGACCGGAAACGGGCCATCTTTATCATCCTGCCCGATGACCGGGGCACCTACTATCCCCTGGCTTCCCTGTTTGTCTATGAGCAATACCAGGCCCTGGTTCGGGCGGCGGATGAGCGAGGGGGCCGGCTCAAGCGCCGGGTCAACTTCGTCTGCGACGAGTTCGGCAACTTTGTAAAGATCCCGGACTTTGACAAGTTCGTCACCGTAGGCGGAGGCCGGGGCATCCGCTTTATCCTCTACGTGCAAAACCTCAATCAGATCTATCAGCGGTACGGAGACAAGCTGGGCCGGACGATCTGTGCCAACTGCGAAACCTGGATCTATCTCCAGACCGACGAGGACACCACCCTCAAGGAGATTTCCGGAAAGCTGGGGAAATACACCATCAAAAGTCCCAACATCTCCGGTTCCAGCAACGGCAACAGCTCCGGCGGCTACAGCTTTACCGGACGGGATCTGCTGGATGTATCCGAGCTGAAACGGATCAGGCGTCCCTATCAGTTGGTCACCAGCCGGAACGATCCAGCCATCATGTACGCCCCGGACATCTCCCAGACCCCCTTCAACACCCTGCTGGGAATGGGCGATCCGGAACACAACCGCAAGCTGCTGCTGCAGCGCTGTTCCGCCCGGCCTCAGCGGAAACCGGAGGTTTCCCTCTGGGGAATCTGGAACCAATACGAACACGAAATCTTATCCGAAATAGAAAAGGAGAAAAAATTATCATGAATCATTCTAAAAAAAGACTTCTGGTTCTCAGCGCCGCTCTGACGGCTTTCCTGCTGATCCCGGCCCACGCCGGAGATCTTGGCAGCAGCACTGTCGTCACCGGCACAAAGCAGCTGATTAGCGACATCACCACTGTATTGGCCGGAATCAGTCTAAGCGTTGGCGGCGGCGCATTTACATATTTTTTGATCCGAAAGTCCATGGCCGACGAGCAGGACGGAAGGACCTGGCAGAAACGCATGGTGACGGCCCTGATCTGCGGCATCGGCGGGGCCATTGCCAGCAGCATTGTGGCCCTGATCGCCGGATACTACGGGGCCTGATCCCATGTTTGACATCTTTAAAAACTTTCTGTGGGACGTCCTGGAGGACGCCCTTTCTTCCCTGTTTGAAACGCTCCGGGGCTTCATCGCCAACCTGATGACCATTTCCCTCCGGCTGGAAAAGGTGGGAGAACTCTGGTCCGTGGAGAGCCCCGTCACCCTGACGGCCATTGAATCCGCCTACAAATTCATCTACATGACCATGTGTGGGATTATGGCCCTGGCCTTTCTCTACAAGGGCTTCAAAGTCTACATCCTCTGGCGGGACGGCGATGCCGACGTCTCGCCGCAGACCATGCTGATCGGCGCCGGGGAGGCGATTATTACAGCCATTGCCTTTCCCTACCTCTATGACATTCTATGTGATTTTGTGCTCTATCTGGCCGATGGCATAATGGAACGGTTTGCAATTTCCACGGAAGCGGAATGGGAAATCCTTTTGGAAAATTCCGATGCGTTGATCCTGGCAATCCTGCTGATTGTGTTCCTGATCCTGATGGTCATTGTGATCTGCCGTCTGCTGTGCCGGGGCGTGGAGCTGTTGTTTTTGCGGCTGGGCTTTCCCCTGGTTTGCCTGGGCCTCATCAACACGGATTCCGGCATTTTCAAGCAGTACACCGGGCTGTTTTTCCGACAGGCAGCGCTGTCCGTGATTCAGATGATCTGCCTGATGATGGGGCTGTTTTGCGCCGTTGGCAGCCATCAGATCACCAGTGCGGTTCTTTCCATTGCATTTATGCTGTGCGCCCTGTCCGCCCCAAAGATTATGGCCCAGCTTCTCCCCGCCTCCGGCGGAAGCGGCGGTGGCAAAGCCATGATGGCGGCCCAGATCGCCCGGCTGGTCATTATGAAGGGGTGAGGCTATGGACGGAATCGCAGTTCTCGTAGGAATCCTGCATATTTTGATTCCTCTGGCAGCCGCCCCCAGGTTTATCTATTGTCTTATCTGCATGACTATGGACGAGGAACAGGCGTCCACATATAAGCGGCGGGCCCGGAACGCTGTGATCTTTGTCGCGGTGTCCCAGTGCATCGCCGCCCTGATATTGACAATTCAACGATACTACTAGGAGGTTTTCATGAAAGGAAATTTGACGATCCCAGAAAATATACCCCTCAGATGGGAGCTGATCCATGGGCTGGGGAAACGGGAGATCATGCAATGCCTGACGGTACTGATTCCGGCCCTGGTGATTGCACTGGCGCTGTTAAAGGTTCTAACCGCCCCCGCCGCCCCTTTGGTACTGCTGATGGTATACATCCTGCTGGTATTTTCCTGCTATCTGTTCTTCGGGAAAATGGACACCTATCAATCTGTTTACCAGTTCTTGCGCCGGGGAATACAGTTTCAGCAGGAACAGCAGAAATTCCATTACAAGAGACGAAAGGAGATTCTTATAGCAAATGAAGAAGAAAGCAAATAACCAGAGCGCCCAGGATTTTTTGAATATGGAGGACATCACCGGGAATCTGATCTACACGACAGACAAGCATTTAATCGGCTTTTTGTCCCTGGCCGGGAGCGACAACTCCCTGCTCCAGGAGAGCGAACACGAACGGCTTACTGCACAAATGTCCGCTGCCCTGGCCGACGAGACGGAGCCATGGCAGATCATCTCTATACCACGGACTGTAGACACCCAACGGGTACTGGAGAACTTAAACGCGATGCGGCAGCAGTGTGAGAACAACGCGCGGCTCCAGCTGCTGGATGGAGAAATCCATTCCCTGCAAGAGCTGTCCGATGATCGGGAGCCTATGATCGTACTCAAATGCTGGGTCAAGGCAGCACCGGGGGCGGACAAGGAGCTGCTGCATCGGTTGTCTCTGCTGTCCTCCCGGCTCAGCGACAGCCAAATCTCCGCCCGGATTCTGGAGGATCAGCAGCTCAAATATCTGTGTAAGATCTACTCGGACCTGGGTGTGAGCCATGATATGGAGGAGCCTGAGGAGGATATCACGATACTGGAGGGAAGAAAACGCCGCTGGCGGGAACAGCGAGCGCTGGCAGAGCAGCAGCGAGCCGCCCTGCTGGATGAGCTGGCTCCCGTCGGCGGTTTTTTCTTTGAGCCAAATCGCATCCGCATTGGCAGCGCCGTTCTGCGGTGCTATGCCGTAACCCGGTATCCCTCTCAGGTATCCTATGGCTGGGCTTCGGCCCTGACCACCGCCACGGACGCCGTTACCTGCATTACCTTCTATCCCGGTCGGGCCGCCGATCTGGGTAACGCCATTTCCAAAGAAGCCCGGCGGGCTGCCAGGGACGCCACCGCAGAAGCGGATCTTCGGCAGCGGAAAACCTATGAACGACAGATTCAGGGAGCCGGCGAAATGTTGGACACCATGGACAGTCAGGGCGGAGCCATTGGTCATATGGCCATTACGGTCATGGTAATTGCCCGGGATGACGCCGGTCTGGAACAGAACTGCCAGCGGGTTATGACCCGGTTTTCTGTCCGGCGGCTGCGGCTCAAGGCCCTGGCCAACGTCCAGAAAGCCGCGTTTATGCACCTGTCTCCCTTCTACACCGCCCAGGATCTGATTGCCGATATGTCCAGGCATATTGTTCCTCTGGATACCCTGGTGGGAGGCTATCCTGCCACCATTTCCACCATCCGGGACGACAACGGCGTCTATTTCGCCCAGACCATGGACAACGGCCATTTATTCTTGGATCTGCTGCTGCGAGATGCTGACCGTACCAATGGGAACGGCATCCTCACCGGCACACCTGGTATTGGCAAGTCTACCGTGGCCAAACACCTGGCGCAGAGTATGTATATGCGCGGTGCGAAAGTGATTATCATAGATCCCCAGGGAGAGTACCGGGAAATGTGCCAGGCGCTGGGCGGAAGCTGGTGGGACGCCGGAGGCGGCAAGGCCAAAAACAATCCCCTGCAAATCAGATGCTTTATGGACGAGGAAGAAGGAGAGAAATCCGCTTCTCCTATGGCTCAACATTTACAAGCACTATACATCATTCTGCGGTATAAGCTGCCGGGTTTGACAGACCTCCAATTTGAGCTTTTGAAGCGGGTCCTGCGTCAAGTCTATGAGGAGTTCGGAATTACGCTGGATCAGCAGGAGTTCAGCGCTGATCCAAATGCCTACCCGCTTTTTTCGGACGTCTATACCTGGCTGCTGCATCACGCAGCAGAGAATCCGGAATACAACAATCTGGCGCTCTTTTTAGAAGATATGTCCGTGGGAGCCGAAGCCCAACTTTGGAACGGACCTACAGATATGGACCTGGACAGTGACCTGGTGGTGATCGACACCTCCAAGCTTTCCGATGCACCTACCACCACCCAGGCAGCCCAATACCACAACCTGCTGCGGTTGGCTTACAGTGAGGCAACCAAGGACAAGCGCCCCTGCGTCATCATAGCCGATGAAGGGCATTTGCTATTTGACCCCACCGTACCGGAGGCCGGCAGCCTGGTCAAGCGGATCAGCAAGCAGATCCGAAAATATGAGGGCTGCTTCTGGCTGGTGACCCAATCCCTGGCGGACATGCTCCATGACCGAGTATCCCTGTACGGTCAGGCGGTGGTAGACAATGCCGCCTACAAGCTTCTCATGGGCTGTGACGGAAGAAACCTGGCCCAGGCTACAGAGCTGTTCCACCTGAACCGCGCCGAGGAAAATTTGCTGGAGGCCCGGCAGCGCGGCGTTGCCCTGTGCCTCATCGGCAGCCGGCACATCAAGGCCAAGTTTGTGCTCTCCCCCTACAAACTGGAGCTCATGGGTTCCGGTGGTGGCCGCTGATGGATGGCGCAAAAAAGCCGCTTACTGTCACAGCGGCAGCCCTTGGCGGCTCTATTCTGGTTTTCTGTTGTCTCATTGCCTATCTGATCTCTCTGCCTCTGTCCTGGTTTGCAGATCACGAGGATCTGCTGTCCCTCCGGCAGGAATACCAGGGCACCGGGGGCGGTGCGGAACTGGCAGCCATTGCAGAATCGGAATACACCCAATATGGCAACACCGCCTGTGGCAGCCGGTACTGGACAGCCCCCCATGACTGGTGTGCGGATTTTGTCTACTGGTGCGCAGACCAGCTGGGGCTGGTGGGCTCCGGGCAGATCTTCGGCGCCTGGACCAGCTATGTCCCCACCGCCATTGACCAACTCATTGGCAACGGGGCGGCATACTTTGGGGCCGGAGACGGCGTGACCCCTCAGCCCGGGGACATCGTTACCTGGTGGGGCGGAGGCCGGGCCGGGCGAGCCTCCGACTATTCCCCCGGAGCCCACGGACGGCACATCGGCATCGCTGTGGCGGGGACAGAGGGCACTGTGACGGTGGTAGAGGGCAACTCCGGCGGAGGCGGGTATAACGCCTCCAAGCTGCGCAAAAACACCTATCCCCTCACCAGCGCTTCCTATGGAACTACCTATATCTATTTAATCATTCGTCCCAATTACCCCAGTGGGGATCTGAACAGCCCCTTCTACTTCACGCTGGACCATCCGGACAGCAGTTATTACGGCCATCCGGTGGAGGGCCTGACGGCCAACCAGATTGCTGCCATCAAGAGCACCATCTATGGAGAATTCGGCGGTGATCTGGGCGGGGCCATCTGCGTGGCCCAGTCCATCCGGGACAATGTAGACCGCGATCCATCCATCACTTATGATAATTTTATTGAGAAATGCAAATATGACAATGGCCAGGCCAGCCGTCCTGCTTCCGTTTATGATACAGCCCTGGTGCGGCAGGCCTTTGACTATGTGTTCAACCAGGGAGGCAGCGCCGTACAGCATCCCATTTACTGTTTCTATACGCCCCTGGGGAACGTCCAGACGGACGCAGATTACCAGGCGCTGTTTCTCAGTCCTTTGGAGTTTGTATATCAGGTGGGTACGGTTCGTTTCTTTTCCTTCTAAATACATACAGAGGTGAATTTTTTGAAAATAAGCTATATTTCAGATTCCCGTCCGGTTCGACTGCCGGAGCACACCCTACAGCTCCACAGCCTCCGGGATACCCCCAGCCTGACCCGGGCTGTTCGGGACCCGGAGGCTGACGCTTTTGTTCTGGATCAACGGGACGGCGCTGCCTATTCCCTGCCCCACATTCTGTCCGCCGCCAGAACGGCGGCCTTTGCTGGGAAACCTTTTATTCTGCTGGGACAGTGTGCTTCGCCTCAGAGCAGTGCGCTCCGGGTCACAGAGGACCCAGGAGAGCTTCCGGCGCTGCTGGAGATGCCGATGCAGGAACGGGTATCGGCAGTATTTACAGCCCCGGCACGGGAAGCGTCCAAAGACCATCCATACCAGGTGCATAGGCCACGGCTGCTGCGCCGCCGCAAAACGGCTCTGCGGATTTCCGTGGCCGGGAGCCAGAGCCGGATCGGCACAACGACCCAGTGTCTCCAGCTCTACCATTACGTTTCTTCCCTGGGCGGCTGCGAGCCGGCCATTATGGCGTCCAGGGAATCCATCGACAATCTATCCAGCGCCATGGGCGGTCAGGAGGCCGGGAATCATGTGATCTGCCTGGAGAAGATTCCCTTTCTCACCGATACGCAGGAGCCCTTTGATCTGTATATCCGGGACTGCGGCCTCCTCCGGGAACATCTGAAGGAAGCGCTGGAGGGGGATCTGGTTCTCCTGGTGGCTGGCAGCAAGCCCTGGGAGATCCGCCATACCGCCGAAGCGTTGGCCCTGCTCCGGGAAACAAAGCGGATGGCCGTGATCTTTTCCTTCAGCACGGAGGCCGTGGTAAAGGAGTTTGGAGATATGATTGCTTTGCCGGCCCCCTGGCAGCCGGATCCGCTGCAAAAGGGAGACATGGAGCCCTATGACAGGGCACTGTGGCCCATACTGGAACCATTTTTTGAATCTGAATCTTAGGAGGCATGCTATGTTTCACAGATCTACAAAAGCTGTGGTGCAGGGCCGGCATATCCTTCGGCGCACCACAAAAAACATTCCGGAGAACAGCCGATCCCGCCGATGGCCCCTGCTGCTGGGGCTGGGCGCTGCGGCTCTGCTGCTGGTTTTGGCTGGTCTGGCGCTGTTCTGGTACAGGGAGGACACAGCCCCTGCCCTGGAGGGACGGCAGCTTTTGGCCATACCGGCGGAAGCCAGTTTAGCCCAGGAGACAGACCCCGGTGACGTGCTCCGGATCTACGCCGGTCAGGCGGAAATCCCCACGCTGCGCTATGTCCAGGTAGGGGCTGTGGCCGGGGACAGCATCAGCGTTCTGCTGTCAGAACCCCAATTACAGGACTATCTGGAGGCAGCAGCCAGTGAAACAGTCTATGCCGCCCTGGTGATTCACAACGACGCCCAGGCGGCCCAGGAGGCGCTGGAGCTTCAGGACGCCTGGAACAATCCGGATATCTCCATTGGTCTGCCCGACGGAGATCTGACCCTGGAATTGGATGAGAGCGCCCAGCTTGCAGCGGATATTTCCATCAGCCCGGAAGGAGCAGTCGCACCGGAGATCACCTGGTCCTCCTCCGACGAAACAGTGGCTACAGTGGATGACAGCGGCATGGTTACGGCCCTGTCCCCTGGGAAAACGGAACTCTCTGTCTCCTGCGGGGAATCCAGCGCCGCCTGTACCGTCATGGTCTTTTTGGCAGCCTCCGAGCTGGAGTTTGATTCCGATGAAATTACCATTGGGGTGGGCGGCAATGTAACGCTGACGCCCACGGTCAGCCCGGAGAACTATACAGAAACGCTCCGCTGGTCCACCGCCGACAGCTCTGTGGCGGAGGTGGACAGCAGCGGCGCTGTGACCGGCATTGCGGAAGGAGAGGCGGAGATCACAGTCTCCGGGAAACACGTCAGCGCTTCCTACACGGTGGTTGTTGTGACAGAGGCGGAGGAAATCCGTCTCAACCGGGAAACACTGCTGCTGGAGGTTGGACGCTCCGGGGCGCTGGCTGCTGTGGTAACGCCGGAGGATACCAGTGACAAAACCGTATCCTGGACTTCCTCTGACGAAGCTGTTGCCACCGTGGACGCCGAAGGCACCATCACTGCCATTACGGAAGGAGAAGCGGAGATCACAGCAAGCTGCGGCGCTGTATCCGCTTCCTGTACGGTCACTGTCATAGCGCCCGCCGGTTAAAAAATTTAATATTTTCTTGCATTGCTATTCTTTTCCCTGTAAAATAATTACTGATTCGGAAGTGACAAACTAGAGGAAAATAATAAGGAGTGAAAACGTTGAACTGTAAAACAAAAATCATTGGAATCCTCTGCGCGTTTGCGCTGTGTATCGGAATATTTGCACCGCTCAGCGCCGCTGCAACCGATTTGGCGCCGGAGGTACAGACTGCTGCACAGATGACGGATGGCGCGGCCTTTGGCGAATGGATTGAAATCGCCGCCGACGTCAAAACCGTATGGACCAACGACGCCCTCAGCGACAGCGAGATGAAGCCCTTACTCAACAATCTGGAGCTGTATCCCCAAAAAACCGGATGGGTGGAGTTGGACGAAAAAATAGCAGCCCTCCTCAAGCCTTATGAGAACAGCGATACCTATACCAAACTACGGGCTGCCTATGATTACCTGGTAAAGAATGTGTCCTATAGCTGGGATGGCTACAGTGATACCTATGCCTCTCTGGCAGCCTACAACAGTTTCAGCTATAATTACTTGAAGAATTTAACCTATGAACCCTACCTGGAAAAGTCCATTCCGGACGATATGGCAAACCGGACCTATCATGTTCTGACCGCGAAAACCGGCGTCTGCTACGACTATGCCATCGCCTTTGCGGTCATTGCACGGTATATTGGCATCCAGTCCTATGTCCATACCGGTTACTTTGAGATGGAGTATTACTACGCCGGCCCCTATCATCATGGATGGGCGGTACTGGTGCTGGACGGCGAACCGTACATCTTTGATCCCCAGCGAGATTCCCGAAATTGGAGCATGTCCTATCGGAACGGCTATTATTTTGGCGTTCCTGAGGAAAACGCATGGCGCTATGATCCAAACCGGTATCCGGAGGATGCAGAAGCCAATCCCCAACGGGACGCCAGTATGCTGCCGGTGGGCTCGGAGCGCGGCCACAAGGCTACGGTTTCCGCCGTTGCTTCCCGTTCCGGTACTGTGACCGGAGCCGGAGATATTATGACTGGTGAGGTCATCACTCTGAGGGCGGTACCCAACGAGGGCAAGTCCTTTGACGGTTGGTACGACGAAAACGGAACGCTCCTGAGCCAGGATACCAGCTATAGCTGGACAGTGACAAAGGATTGCACCGTCTATGCGCTGTTTGCCGACGACAAATTCTACGATATTCCTGTGAACGCCTGGTACGAGGAGGACGTCATGGAGGCCGTGGACCTGGGACTACTGGAGGGCGTCACGCCCATTTCCTTCTGCGGAGACATGAACTTCTCCCGGGCCATGGCCGTAATGATGTTGGCTCGGTTGG
>CABRZL010000020.1 GCA_902475435.1 uncultured Eubacteriales bacterium
AGAGCATTCCAATAGTCCCCGCGCTGTTCATCCGGTACAGTTTCCAATAGACTAAGCAAGTAGCATTGAGTAGCAAAATCCTCATTGATTAACTCTAGTTCATTAAAATTATCAGAAGAACAAATAAAACTCATTGTATTACCTCCAAAAAATCAACAAATAATTAAAATCTACAAATAGTTTATCACATAATAATTTTAATGTCAACAATTAGTTAATATCAACTAGTTATAAAAATATTTACTGCTTGCAAAATATTATAAAATAGTATAGAATCAAAGAAAAAGAAACAAGGAGGGAACAAGGTGAACAACAAGCTAGATCCCTATGAATGCCAATTCACAATTGAAGAGAGAAAGAGAATTACAGCCCATACTCTACAAGAACTAAGAAAAGAAAAGGGATATTCACAAAAAGAAGTAGCTGACTATATACAGATCAAACCAGCTACGTTTAACACATATGAAACAGGAAGAACCGAACCGCCCATTGAAATTTTAGTACGACTTTCGTACTTATATCAAATACCAATTGATTACATCGTACAGAAAGGAAGATTATATAAAACCTCTACAAATTTAAATGAACTATTAAATGAATATAAAAAGGAACTAAAAGAAACCGAAAAATATATAAATAGTGACCCAAGCAAAATTGCAATAAAAGAAATGTTAGAAAAAATGATAGAACAACTTACAATCCTAAATGAAAAAGAAGAAATTAAAGATTCTATAAACAGTGACACAAAATAAAAACCCCCGTTTTGTGAAAAGAATGAAAATCACAAAACGGGGGAATATTGAACTTTTTCATATATTTTTGGTAAATTCAACAAAAGGCAAAGTTGTATAAAATGACGAAAACCCCGAAACCGTTGCAGTTTCAGGGTTTTTTGTATGGTGGACGATAACGGACTCGAACCGCTGACCCTGCGCACGTCAAGCGCATGCTCTACCAGCTGAGCTAATCGTCCAGAAACGAAGATTATTATATCATGAATTGTAGAAAAGTCAAGTTGTTTTGCAAAAAAACCGGCAGATTTTTAGGTTTCATCCTTTTTCCTGTGGATGCTCAGCAGGGCTAACGCGGCCAGAACCAGAACCATGCCAACTATGGCGGAAGGCGTTGGACTTTCCGCGTAGACGATAAACCCGAGCAGCGTAGCGACCACGGGCTCTACCGAGGCCATGACGGAGGCCGGGCCATTTTCCACATAGGAAAGCCCGGTGGTGTACAGCAAATAGGGCAGGACCGTAGTGACAATGCAGTATAAGATGAGGAAGCCGAACAGCGGAAGACCATACTGGGAAAATTCCACAGCAATGACAGAGAAGTCCGTGAGAAAAGCGCCGCCGATCGCGGCAAAGAGAAAGGTATAATTGGTGATGGTAATACTGCTAAGGCCCTGGTTGAGACTGAAGCGGGAGAAGATGCTGTAAAGGGCGTAACCAAAACCGGAACCCAGCCCAAGCAAAAGGCCGCTCAGGGACAAGGAGGCGGTGGCAGAGCCTATGCCGCTGACCAGACAGCAGCCCAGGAATGCCAGGCACAGCGCTGATATTTTTTGGGTGGTTAATGTTTCTCGGAACAGGATCAGACTCATGAGCATCACAAAAATAGGAGCAGTATAGAGTAAGATGGCCGCAGCCGAGAGATTCATTCGTGCAATGGTAGAAAAGTAGCAGAAATTGAAAAAAACGATACTGAAGATGCCGGAACCGGCCAACGGCCAGAGGTTCTTGGGGCGGATCTTCAGAAGATGGCGATCTTTGAGCGCGGTGCATGGGAACAAAATCAGCGCTGCAAGGATGCTTCTGACCTCAACAATCTCCATGGCAGAAAGGCCCATGGTATTTAAATGACGAACAAAAAGCCCCATTGTGCCCCAGAGGCAGGCGGCAAGAATAATCAGCAGTGGTGCAAACCGTTTCATGGAATCAACCTCCAACTACTCATTTTACACGCTGTCGGCATATTGTGCAATCTGCATTCAACATAAATTCTCAAAAGTGCGGGCGCTTTTCTCAGCATATCATGCAAATCGGGGTATGGTTTCCCATACCCCGTGCGTTTTTGGACCGAGTTTGAACAATATGGAATGATTTGGCTAGATCCGCATGGCCAGAGCATAGGCGTCCCGGATTGCGTTTCGCATATTTCCGTTTTGACGACAGTCGCCGATCATGTAGAATTCCTTAGCGCAGTCCCGGAAGGCAATCGCAGCGTCACTGTTGGGCTCCATGCCGCCGCAGGCAACTACATCGTCGCAGTCTACGGTGCAGGTGGTGCCTTTGCGGTCGATATATGTGACTCGTCCCGGTTCAATCTTTATGGTTTTTGCTTTTTTGATGGCCTGAACACCCATGCTCTCTGCCTTGGCGTTCATATATCCGATGGAACGGATTGGGTTGAGGTCATAGGCCAGACGGCCCTGCCGGCTGATTTCCACTACTTCGTGGCCGCACTCGGCCAGATAGCAGGCCGCCTCCGCCGCCACAGAGCTTCCGCCGATGACAACGACCTTTTTCCCCAGTTTTTCCTGCTGACCATAGATATTGACGCCGTTCCAGTCCGTACATTCCGCGCCTTCAATGGGAGGCTTTTTGGGGGTGGAACCGGTAGCAGCCACCACCACATCAAAGTTTTCCGCAGCAATCATCTCAGGCGTTGCCTTTGTGTTCAGCCGCACCTGGATGCCTTTGCGGTTGACCTGATTCCGAAGGAAGTCCAGGTATCGTTTCAGTTCCCATTTGAATTCGGGATACTCTGAAGTCTTGATCTGTCCGCCCAAGGCGTCGGTCTGCTCAAAGATTACGGGGGTATGTCCGCGTTCCTTGAGCCACATGGCGCACTTGATGGCCCCGGGGCCGCCGCCGATCAGGGCGATTTTCTTCTGTTTTGTAATGGGTTCCATGAGACGCTTGACCCGGTGTTCCATGCCGATTTCAGGATTGATGGTACAGTGACTCATCCAGTCGCCGGTGGAGGAAGTACCCCGGCAGCAGTGACATTCGATGCATGGATTCAAATCCTCACCATTGCCGTCCCGGAGGATTTCGCCCAAATGTTCGTTGCAGATAAACAGATGGCCTGGGGCCACCAGATCTGCAGCGCCGGAGGCAATCACCTGGTTGAGAGAATCCAGATCCTTGTAATAGGTACTGATGGCGATTGGCGTTTTCACGCCCCGTGCTTTCAGTCCCTTGGACAGCTCTGCGGATTCACATACAGTGACCTTTTCATGATCGGGATGACGGCCCCGGACCTGCAGCAGGTCGATATAGGGGTCAATGCGTTTTAGAAACTCGGCCGCCTCATCCATATCCATGCCATCCGGACCGATGTTAGGGGCGTTGACAACCAGCAGATAGCTTTCCCCCATGGCTTTGCGGAGGGCCTGAATCACTTCAACGGGGAACCGAATGCGGTTCTCAAAGCTGCCGCCGTATTCGTCGGTGCGCCAGTTGGAGGACGGAACTAAAAACTTTCCGATATTAAAATTGTGGCAAAAATCGAACATGCCGCCGTCAAAGTTCAGGTTTTTATAGGCTTGAGCATGTTGAATATGTACTTTGATATATTCGTCCATATCTTTCCGGGTCATCATCCGCGCGCCGGCCATGGGGCGGCCGGGAGCGCCGGAAACACCAGCCTCCATTGGCTTGATGCCGGGGGCGGCGGTGACCTCGTCCTCGTCATCCTTAGAAATCATGGCAAAGGGATTCACGGGTTCGCCGTAGGGGGAGGGGACGTCAGGATCGTTGACCTGAAGCGGCATCCGGTTATCCAGATTCAGCTCCGGTGTGATATAGCTGCCATAGTAGTGAACCATCTCCGCCATAAACGTAAAACCGTTCTGGGCACCGATGTCGTCGATATCATACATGGCAAAATGTCCGCAGTCTGCGGGCATTTTACGCTGGTCCGGATTGGTCAGATCCTGCATCAGCAGGATGGACGCGCCGTTTTTTGCTCTGGAGGCATAGTAGGTAACCACCGGGTCGTCCGGAAACAGCTGATTTGCCTGCAAAAAATGGGGCTGGGCCACCGGATAGAGCAGCCGGGATTTGAGGGTTTTATCCCGGAGCCGCAGCGGAGCAGTCAGGGCGGAATAGCGATTGGACATAACATAGACTCCTTCCTCAGAATGGTTTGAATTCGATAGATTCAGTGTAGCACACCCGCTGCGCCTTCGCAAGAAGCGCCTTGTGCCCTGTTGGTCAAATCGTGTGCTTTTTGGAATGGAAATGCACAATTGCAAAACGATATCCTTTTTGATAGAATGAGACAGAAGAAAGAAGGGATGCCCCATGAAGAAACAATCAGAGTCCGGACGGATCCCGGAAAGGGAAACTGTAACAACCATTTGCGCTGTTGCATTGGCGTTATGGGGATGTTTGACTGTGGCATCTACGGTGCTGCGGCCGTGGATTGGCGGTATCGTTGCAGGTGTTGGCGTTTTAGGCGGAGCATGGGCGGTAAGTGCCTTTTATGGAAAAGTGCTTCGGACGAATCGGGAGCTGGATCGGGCCTGCCGTACGCGGTTATTGGAAAAATATCTCGGAGGGGATGTTCCGCCGGAAGGGGATTTGACGGAGGCGATGCCCGGCGTCGCAAGCAATTATTTTGCAGTGGCTGCAATCCAGTGCATTGATTTTTCAGGGTATTTGCCCCAGTGCGAGGACGAGCATATTCCTCCCACTGATTTTTTACAGGTGGATACCTGGATACGGGAAGCGGTTTCCAACCGTCTGAGAGGGGTGAGTCTGCCCTATTTTGTTCCCATGACTGACGGAATGGAGGTTCTCATCAATGTGACGGGTCTGGACGAATCAGATCTGGATGCTTCATCCCGGCATAAGGTGGAAGAAATCTGCGAAGCGCTGAGTCTGGCGTCGCAGGACCTACAGGAACATGGCCTGATTTGCGGAGCAGTGGTGAGCACTGTGTATTATGGACGTGAAAATATCGTTCGAGCGCGGAAAGAGGCCATGGAGCTGACCTCCTATGCCGAGCTGATGGGAGACAGCAGTCCGGTAAAAAATGCGTACAATCAGGCAGAGAACCCCATAGAGCTCAGCGATAAGCTTCTGCGGATGGAGCTTGAAAAGCGGTTTATGCAGTCGGTTACCAACAGAAATTATGAACAGTTGGAAAAAACCATGGACAGTTTTGTAGATTTGGAGCTGAGGACAGCGTCCCGCTATCCCGATTTGCTGAAGAACCGGCTGGTCATGCATATGGAGCAGATGCTCTCGGCATTTTCGATTTCCGTGGTGGACTATGAGGCGGAGGAGGCCGAAGTGGTGGCGCAGTTTCGGCTGCTGATGGATATGACGTCGGCTCAGCAGCTTCGACAGCAGTGCACGGTTTTGATTCGTACGCTTCGTGCTTATGAGGAATCGGAGCAGCGGCAGAAATCGGACAAGGTGACCAAAGCGCTGGAGTATATCGGCGAACATTTTGACGATCCGGGAATCTGCGCGGAGAAAATCGGCGATGCGCTTGGCGTCAGCGCTTCCTATGTCAGCAGGATTTTGAAGCAAAATACGGGGCTGGGTGTGGTAGATCATATCCATGGAGCGCGGCTCCAAAAGGCAAAGGCGCTTTTGGAAGAGACAGAATTGTCGCTGGATGAGATTGCGCATCAGGTTGGATTTTCCAGCCGGTTTACGCTGACGCGGTCGTTTAAACGCTATGAGGAGATGACCCCCGGCGCATGGCGAGAGGCCCATGGCGGTTCGGGCGAACACAGCTGAAATTGTGCGGAGACACTCCCGTTGCGGAAGCGTCTCCGTTTGCTATAAAAATTCCGTTTTGCCGAAAAAGTCACCTGGCCTTTTTCGACAGATTAAGATGCTCCCACACGTTTGTGTGGGAGCGTTTGCTATTTGTGGTTGTGGCAGCCTTGGCATTTTTTGCAGCTGCTGCAGCAGGATTTTCCTGTTACACCACAGCCACAGGTTCCATGGCGCAGGAGATAGACAACCGCGAGAATACCCCACAAAATGACTGCGCCGAGCAAAATAACACTTAAAATATCCATGGGTACCTCCTATAGCAGTGTGAATACAGTGTGAAATACAAAGGCGACCAGCCATGCGATTGCACATTGGGAGATTACCACGATCAGGGCCCATTTGCCGCCCAATTCCCGCTTGACGGAGGCGATCGCCGCCACACATGGGGTATAAAGCAGGGAGAATATCAGGAAAGTGGCAGCGGACAGTGTCGTAAACAGTGTGCCAATGGAAGCGGTGGAACCGCCCAGCAATACGGTAAGCGTGCTTACAACGCTCTCTTTGGCGGTGAAGCCGGTGATGAGCGCTGTAGAGATACGCCAGTCCCCCAGCCCCAGCGGCCGGAAAATGGGAGCGATCCAGCTGCCGATCAGAGCCAACAGGCTGTTGGCGGAATCAGTTACTAAATTGAGATGGGTATCAAAGGTCTGAAGAAACCAGATAATGACCGACGCCAGAAAAATCACAGTAAAGGCCTTTGTGGCAAAGTCTTTGGCTTTTTCTCCAATCAGGTGTAAGACGTTCTTTGCGCCGGGCATACGATAGTTGGGCAGTTCCATCACAAAAGGAACGGGTTCCCCCTGGAACGTGGTTTTCTTTAACAGCAGGGCGTACAGAATCCCAACAATGATGCCGGTAAAATATAGACCGATCATCACCAAGGTGCCATACTGGGGGAAAAAGGCTGCGGTAAACAACGCATAAATGGGAAGCTTGGCGGAGCAGCTCATAAACGGCGTCAGGAGGATCGTCATTTTTCGATCTCGATCCGAGGGCAGGGTCCGGGTGGCCATAATGGCGGGGACGGAGCAGCCAAATCCGATGAGCATTGGGACAAAGCTCCGACCGCTGAGTCCGATCTTACGAAGCAGCTTGTCCATGACAAAGGCCACGCGGGCCATATAGCCGCTGTCCTCCAGAATGGACAGAAAGAAGAACAGCACCACAATAATGGGAAGGAAACTCAAGACGCTGCCCACTCCGGCAAAGACGCCGTCGATAATCAGAGAGTGTACCACGGGATTGATCCCGTAAGCAGTCAGGCCGCGGTCGCAGAGATCAGTGAGAAAGCCTATGCCCAATTCCATCATATCCGACAACCAGGAACCCAGCGGACCGAATGTTAAGTAAAATACCAGGGCCATAATTGCTACGAAAGCGGGAAGGGCGGTGTATTTCCCGGTAAGGATCTGGTCAATCTTGCGGCTCCTTATACGCTCCCGGCTTTCCCTGGGGTGTACAACGGTTTCCGCACACAGACTGGAGATAAATTGGAAGCGCATATCCGCCAATGCGGCCATTCGGTCCAGGCCGCATTCCTCCTCCATCTGTGTGATGATATGCTCCAGCGCGTCCACTTCGTTCTGATCCAGGTGCAGTGCTTCTAAAATCAGAGGATCCCCCTCAATCAGCTTCGTGGCGGCGAAACGTACCGGCAGATGTTCCCGCTGTGCATGGTCCTCGATCAGATGAATCACTGCATGAATGCAGCGGTGAACCGCGCCGCAGACCGTTGCATCACAAAAATCCATCCGCGCCGGAACTTCACCATAACGGGCTACATGGAGGCAATGGTCGATCAGCTCGTCGATCCCTTCATTTTTGGCGGCAGAGATCGGAATCACGGGAATCCCCAGGGCCTGCTCCAGCGCGTTGATCTGGATGGTGCCGCCGTTGACGCGGACTTCGTCCATCATGTTCAGCGCCAGAACCATAGGGATGTTCAGTTCAATGAGCTGAATGGTCAAATAGAGGTTGCGTTCGATATTGGTTGCATCCAGAATATTAATAATGCCGTCCGGGTGCTCTTTCAGAATGTATTCCCGGGTGACAATCTCCTCGTTGGTATAGGGAGACAGAGAATAGATGCCGGGAAGATCTGTGACCGTTGCATCCTTGTGACCGCGAATCACGCCGTCTTTTCGGTCCACAGTGACACCGGGAAAGTTGCCCACATGCTGGTTTGATCCTGTGAGCTGATTGAACAGGGTGGTTTTTCCGCAGTTCTGGTTGCCAACCAGCGCAAAGTGAATGGGCTGGCCTGTGGGGATAACCTCTTGCGCCTTTCCACCCCGATAAGTCACGGATTCACCCACACCGGGATGGGGGATGACAGAGGGCTGTACCCGGGGGTTGGGCTGCTCATGAGCGGGATGGATGTCGGAAAGGGTGACCCGGGCCGCATCGGCCTTCCGAAGGGTTAGTTCATAACCCCGGAGCCGCAGCTCCAGCGGGTCGCCCAGGGGGGCGGCCTTTACCATGGTCACTTCAGTGCCCGGCGTCAGCCCCATATCGAGAATATGCTTTCGGAGAGAGACTTCGTCGCAATTCACAGCGGAAATAATCGCGTCGTTGCCCGGCTGCAGTTGGTCCAATGTCATATGTATCAACTCCATACAGTGGATTTGTGCTCTAAACAAATGTTAGCACCTGCTAACAAATACGTCAAGCCACATAGCGTACAAAAATATATGGGATTCCTGGACAAATTATGACACAATAAAACCGAAAAACCGGCCCCCAACGGGAGGCCGGTGACGGTTGCATTTTTGTATTGGTTATATCAAATGGCGCGGAGGAACGCGTCCACGGTTTCACGCTGCGTTGCCCAGGAGGTGACGAGGCGGATTACGCTGTGAGCGTCATCCCAGGGGCCCCAGATCTCAAATACGAAGTCTTTGGAGAGCTGCTCGATCTGCGCGTTTGGAAAAATGGGGAACAGCTGATTGGTGGGGGATTGCACCATCAGGGGAATACCCTTTTCCATCAAACCGTTCTGAAGCGCCGCCGCTTGCTGGTTGGCGTGTTCGGCAAGTTTAAACCAGAGATCATTTTGGAAAAGCTCTGCAAATTGGACGCCCAAAAGCCTGCCCTTTGCCAGCATGCCGCCGTGTTGTTTCATGCTGGAGCGAAAGTGTTTTTTTAGGCTGTTGTTGACAATGACCAGAGCCTCGCCAAACAATGCGCCGTTTTTGGTGCCGCCGATATAGAACGCGTCGGTCAATCGGGGCAGATCCTCCGGTTTGAGATCGTTTTCAGAACTGGTCAGCGCAGTGCCCAGCCGGGCGCCGTCCAGATAGAGAAAAATCCCGTGAGTTTGGCAGCAGGTATGGAGGGCCTCCAGCTCCGCCCTGGTATAGATGGTGCCGATTTCCGTAGCGTTGGAGATGTAGACCAGACCGGGCGTTGCGGTGTGTTCGTCTGGATTGTCCGCAAGGGCCTGTTCCACGATGGCGGGGGTCACTTTGCCGTTGTCGGCGGGGTAGGTGAGCACCTCGTGGCCTGTGGCCTCTACGGAGGAGGATTCATGGGTTGCGATATGACCGGTGGAGACGGTGAGGGCTGCTTCATAGCTGCGCAGTGCATGGTCAATGAACGTAAGGTTGACCTGAGTGCCTCCCACCAAAAAATGTACGTCGGCATCGGGACAGTGGAACGTCGCCTGAATACGCTGCGCGGCTTCGGCACAGTACTCATCCAATCCATAGCCGGTGGTGGCATCCAGATTGGTCCGGGTTAAGGCGGAGAGCAGCTGCGGATGGCAGCCTTCGGAATAGTCGTTTTTCAAATAGTACATGATTTCACCCTTTTCTCTTGGTATCGTTTAGTATACGACAGCGGTGGGGAAAGGTCAAGGGGCGGAAAGCGGGCCGCCGCGCATATTGATAATTTGCAGGATGATTGGAATTGACATCTTCTCAGCGTGTGGTAGAATAACAGCCGGGAGGTGTCAGCATGACTGCTTTTGAGCGATTCTTAAAATATATTGCGGTGGAAACTACGTCCTGTGAAGCAAGCGGCGTCCGGCCCTCGACGCCCGGCCAGCGGGTTTTGACAGAGGCTCTGGCGGAGGAGATGCGGGAGCTGGGACTTACGGATGTGTATGTGTCCGAAAAAGACGGGGCGGTCTTTGGTACAATCCCCGCCAATACGACGGAAAACGTTCCTGTTATCGGCTTCCTGGCCCATGTGGATACGTCGGAATCTGCTTCCGGGAGGGATGTAAAGGCACGGATTGTTGCAAACTATGACGGGGGAACCATTGATCTGAGCGACACGGTCTCCATGTCCCCGGAAACTGGATTTGCGTGCCTGAAAGACGTGATCGGCGAAGATCTGATTGTCACGGACGGAACTACGCTGCTGGGAGCCGACGACAAAGCGGGTGTGGCGGAGATTATGACTATGGCCGAAATGCTGCTCCATACGGATCGGCCCCACGGTACGGTCAAGGTGGCGCTTACAACAGACGAGGAAATCGGCGCCGGTCCCGACCTGTTTGATGTGGCGCAGTTCGGCTGTGATTTTGCCTATACGGTGGACGGCGGTCCTCTGGGGGAACTGGAGTATGAAAATTTCAATGCAGCGTCCGCCGCCGTCACAGTGACAGGCGTTGGGGTTCACCCCGGCGGGGCAAAGAACGTCATGAAAAACGCCTGTACCATCGCCATGGAATTCCAGGCCATGCTTCCGGCGGCGCAGGCGCCGGAGTATACCGAGGGCTATGAAGGCTTTTTGCATTTGATGGCCATGGAAGGGGAAGTGACAAAGGCAAAGCTTGACTATATCCTCCGGGATCATGACTTGAAAAAGCTCCGGGAAAAAGAGTCCGTCATGGAACAGGCTGCGGCATTTTTGAATGGTAAATACGGCGCCGGTACGGTTCAAGTCGACATCAAGGAAACCTATTATAATATGCGGGAAAAGATTGCGCCGCATATGCATCTGATCGAGACGGCAAAAAAAGCCTTTGAAACTTTAGGGGTAGAACCGGTGACGGTGCCGATTCGAGGCGGTACGGATGGCGCACGGCTGAGCTTTATGGGGCTTCCGTGTCCGAATTTGTCCACCGGCGGATACCAGTTCCATGGGATCTATGAGTTTATCCCCGTGCGGGCGTTGGAGGTTATGCCGCAGGTGCTGCTGGAAATTGTATATGCTTATGGAGGAGGAAACATCCATGTATAAAGAACAGATCATCAAATGGGTAGACGATCATCGGGAAGAAATGATCGAAGACGTCAAAAAGCTGGTTCGGATTCAGAGCGATAAAGGGTCGGCCCAGCCAGGCAAGCCCTATGGCGAGGGACCGGCGAAGGCCCTGGATGCCGCGCTGAAGCTGGCGGAGTGCTATGGGTTCTACACCAAAAACTATGAGAACTATGTGGGAACCGTCGATATGATGCCCGAGAACGATCACCATCTGGATATCTTGAGCCATATGGACTGTGTTCCGGTGGCGGAGGGATGGAAGGTCACGGAGCCGTTTGATCCGATTGTGGTGGACGGCAAGCTCTATGGCCGCGGTACCGCCGATGACAAGGGACCCGGGATAGCGGCGCTGTATGCGGCCCGCTGTGTTAAAGAGCTTGGAATTCCGCTTCGTCACAACGTCCGGCTCATTTGGGGCTGCGATGAGGAGTGCGGCAGCAGCGATCTCGTCTATTATTTTCAAAAAGAGCCGGAAGCCTCTTATACGTTTACACCCGATGCGGATTTTCCAGTGATTAACGTGGAAAAAGGCGGACTAAACGGCACCATCACGGCGGAATTCCCCGCGTCGGAGGCTCTGCCCCGGATCAAAGTTCTGGAGGCCGGGGTGAAGATCAACGTGGTGCCGGACCGGTGTCATCTGGAGATTGAGGGGATGCGGAAAGGCGTGGCGGAGATCTATTGCGCGGCGGCCAAGGATCAAACGGGGGTCAGTTTTACCATTACCGAGCTGGACGAGAACACCATTGCCATTGACGCCCAGGGGGCCGGAGCTCATGCGGCGCATCCCCAGGATGGCAACAACGCCATTACCGCGACGCTGCACCTGGTGGCGTCCATGCATCTGGCGCCATGCCCGCAGTTTGAAAAGCTCACGGCGCTGTCAAAACTGCTTCCGCATGGGGATTATCTGGGCGAGAGCCTGGGTGTGAAAATGTCGGATGATATTTCAGGGGAGCTGACGCTGAGCCTTAACATCATTCGGGTCAGCGCTACAAATCTTACGGCGCAGTTCGATTCTCGGAGTCCGATCTGTGCAAACGACCAGAATATGAGGCAGGTTGTGGCGGCGAATTGTGAACGGCACGGGCTCCATTTGGAGGACACGCCGATGAAGCAGCCCCACTATGTGCCTGCCGACAGCCCCTTTGTCCGGACCCTGCTGGAGGCATATGTAAAATACACCGGAGATGCCGATGCCAAGCCCCAGGCAATGGGAGGCGGCACATACTGCCATGATATCAAAAACGGCGTAGCGTTCGGATGCACGATGCCGGGGACGGACAACCGGATGCACGGAAACGATGAATTTGCCGTGGTGGAAGAGCTGGTCACTGCGGCCAAGATATTTGCAGATGTAATCATCAGCCTTTGCGCCTAACAAGAACCCGAAACAGCGTCAGCTGTTTCGGGGACTTTTTTTGCGGAGAATTAGGCTGCGCAGCCACTGAAGATCGTCGCGTTCCAATGCACCGACAAAGCGCACCAGCAGCAAGTAGAGAAGCAGAAACCCGCCTCCTCGCAGGAGGGTCCAGCTCAAACTGCCGTTGCTGGGCCAGAGCCAAAGAGCCAGGACGCTCAGCACGCAGCAAATTGCAGCCTGCATGGTGGAACGGAAACGGGGAAAATAGCCCGTGACAATAATCAGCCGCCGCACTGACAGAAAGAAGTTTAGGGCGTGGGATACGGTAAAGGCGGCCAGAAAGCCGTTGATGCCATAATGGGGCAGCAGTAAATAGATCATGGCTACGTCCAAAATGGATGTAATGGTGTTGTAGCGGACGGAATGGATTTGCTGGGAGAGCCCTTTGAGCATGCCGTCTGTGATGGCGTCCACATATAATAGGAGGATCAGCGGTGCGAAAATACGGATATAGATCCCTGCCTCCAGACTGCCAAACAAGAGAAGGCCCAGCTCCTCGCCCAGGAGAAAGCATAGGCCGGCCGTGGCCATGGCGAAGAGCATGGTGAGCCGGAGGCACTTGTCCGCTAGAAACTGGATGCGCTGATTCCGGGATTTTGCCCGGCTCCGGGCCATTTCCGGGACCAAAAGATCGCTGAGGGAATAGAGAATCACGCTGGGAAACGTGATGACAGGGAATACCATGCCGCAGATCGTACCATAGGAGGCAAGGGCTTCGTTGCCCGTGCTTCCGCTCTTTTGCAGCCCTTTTGGGACGAGAATATTTTCCAGAGTACTCAGACCACTGCGGAGTATATCGTTAAACCCCAGAGGAATTGTCAGCTTTAGCAGACGGCGCATCATGGGTCCCAAGGGCAGCGGCGTCACATAGTGGATGGAGCGATGATAGCGCCAGAGCAGAAAGAGAAAGCTGGCTGTGGTGGCGATAGAGGAACCCAGGAAAATAGCGGTACAGGGATCCAGTGTGCCGAAGCCTGTCCCCAGAAAAAAGACGACCAGACCAATGGAAAGCAGCCGCTCCAGGAATTCCAGAATCACCAGTTCCGTAATGCGGCCGGCGGCCGTGTAGTAGCCGGCCAAAACGGACCATAGGCAGTTTACCGGTAAAAATACCGCCAAAATGCGCAGGGGAAGGGCGGCGGTGGCATCCCCCACCCAGGTTTGCGCTAGGAAATCTGATAGCGCGTACAAAACAAATGTCACGGCGAGGCTTAAAATAAGCCCGTAAAGAATGCAGCATCGTACGGCGGACCGAACACCCGCGGCGCTGTCGTGACCGGCCTCTTCTGCCGCCAGGCAGGTTACGGCAATACGAACCCCTCCGGAAGCCAAAATCGCCGCAAAGCTTCCTACCGTCATGATAAGCTGCATTCTGCCCAATCCACCGGCTCCCATGACGCCGGAGATATACACCTGGAAGATCATTTGTACAAAGCGCATGGCAATGGAGCCAAGGGTCAGCAGCAACGCCCCGTAAAACATGGAATTTTGTCGCCGCAGGGGCTGATAATTGTCTCCCATGGAAACACCTCCCCTTCAAAGTATTCTGTTGACTCAGTGGATATGCCAGAAGAACACGGAATCAAAATTGAATACCATACACCGTTAGCCGGGGCTGACATACGGGATGTACAGATATATGCAAGAGAAATTGTAACGGAATTGTATGGTTCAACAAAAGTAAACAAAAAAATGCAGGATTTCTTGTCAAGTTATTTCTTGACGATTGCACTGGAAACGATTATAATTAGGTCATTCAATGTCCATGCTGGGGAATATTATGTTCATATAGCAGAGACACACCCAGCAAATATTTAAAGGAGAGATTTGCATGAAAAAGAGAGCGCTTGCGCTGCTGCTGGTTGCCCTGATGGTGTTGGGCTGCACGGCTTGTGGCGATTCCGCTTCCTCCTCTGCCGCGGCTTCCGGCGAAACTGCCGGTTCTACTGCTGCATCTGGCACTGAGAATGACGGAACTGCTGCAACAACTACCTCAGGTAATTATCTCAATATTATGACAGAGGTTGAGGTCGCATCCCTGGATCCTCAGGTTGCTACAGATGGTACCTCTTTTGAGGTGATTGCTGACTACACTGACGGGTTGATGCAGATGGACGCCGAGGGTGCCGCTGTTCCCGCGATTGCCGAGAGCTATGAGCTTTCCGAGGATGGCACAACTTACACCTTTAAAATTCGTGAAGACGCTAAGTGGTCGAATGGAGATCCCGTCACTGCCGATGACTTTGTCTTTGGCTGGCAGCGTGCGGTAGATCCGAACACCGCTTCTGAGTATTCCTACATGCTCAGCGACATTGGTCAGGTTGTAAACGCAGCTGAGATCATTGCCGGCGAGAAGTCTGTGGAAGAGCTGGGCGTCAAGGCTGTTGACGAAAAGACTTTGGAGGTTCAGCTGAACGTGCCCGTGTCTTACTTCCTGTCTCTGATGTATTTCCCCACGTTCTACCCCATTAACCGTGCGTTCTATGATTCTCTGGAAGAAGGCACGTTTGGCACAAGTCCTGAGACTGTGCTCTCCAACGGTGCGTTTATTCTTGAGAGCTATGAACCCGCTGCGCTGAACTTCACGTTGAAGAAGAATCCCGATTACTACGATGCAGATAAGATTCAGCTGGAAGGCCTAAACTATCAGGTAATCAAGGATCCCCAGCAGGCGCTGATGAGCTATCAGTCCGGTGATCTGGATGTTGTGAAGCTTTCCGGCGATCAGGTTGACCAGGTGAAGGACGATCCCTGCTTCACCGCGCACGGCGCAGGTTACCTCTGGTACCTGACGATGAATATGAGCGGTGTGGAAGCGCTTTCCAATGTAAATATGCGTCTGGCAATTTCCAATGCACTGGATCGCGAAGCAATTGTAAATGATGTGGTAAAGGATGGTTCTGTCGCTACATATACCGCAGTGCCGCCACAGTTTGCCACCGGTCCCGACGGTTCTGATTTCTCTGCAGATCAGACCATGTTCCAGGACTATTGTGCGGATAATGCAGAGAAGGCCAAAGAGTACTTTGACAAAGCTTGTGAGGAACTGGGACAGACTGAGTTTACCTTTGAACTTCTGGTAGAGGATCAGACCGAAACACAGAATGTCGGTGCCGTTATCAAGGAGCAGATTGAGTCTGCATTGCCCGGCGTAACGCTGAACCTGAAGGTTGAGCCCAAGAAGCAGCGGCTTGACGATATCCAGAACGGCAACTATGAAATCTGCCTGACCCGTTGGGGCCCCGACTACGCCGATCCTATGACCTACCTCAACATGTGGGTTACGGACTGCTCCAACAACTATGGTCTGTGGAGCAACGCTGAGTACGACGCCATCATCGAGAACTGCACCACCGGTGAGTTGTGCACGGATCCCGAGGGACGTTGGGATGCCCTGTATGATGCAGAACAAATCGTGATGGAAGAGGCTGTAATTGCGCCTGTCTATACCAAAGCTGACGCCTGCATGATTAGCAGCAACGTCTCCGGTATCGAGTTCCACCCCGTTGCACTGAACCGCGTGTATAAAAACGCCACGAAGGGTTAATTGCAGGACGAGTGAATACTGGAAATCGGACCGCACAGTGGTTATATTATTCCGCTGTGCGGCCTTTCAGTATGAAAGTTACCATTGACCCAACTGTGGAAAGGAAGGCAAAAGCGTGTTAAAGTATATCCTCAAGCGAGTAGCAATGTCGATTTGTACGCTACTTGTCATTCTCCTGGTACTTTTTACCCTGTTGCAGCTGATGCCGGGCTCTCCATTCAATGATGAAAAGATTACGGAAGATCAGCGCGCGGCCCTGGACGCAAAATACGGATTGGACCAACCTCTGGTGGTTCAGTTTGGCCGATATGTGGTCAATATGATGCAGGGTGACTTGGGTGTCAGCTATAACATCAGTAAAAATACTCCCATCAGTCAGCTCATTGAAGCACGTCTGCCGATATCAATTCGTATCGGTGGTCAGGCAGTATTGTTGGGCGCTCTGGTAGGGCTGCTGTTGGGAATTGTCTCCGCGTTGATGCGGGGAACGATTGTTGATTCAATCTGTACATTGATTTCTGTTATAGGTATTGCAGTGCCGTCCTATGTATTCGCACTGGGATTGAGCTATACCATGGGCTTTAAAGCGGGATGGTTCCCTATGCTTTATGACAGCTCACAGGCCTTTCAGTCCTCGGTGCTTCCCTCTATTTCCTTGAGCATGTTCACAATGGCGTCTATTGCCCGATTTACCCGGAGCGAAATGCTGGAGGTTTTGGACAGCGACTATATGCTCCTGGCGGAGAGCAAGGGAATCAGTGGGGCGTCATTGATTTTCAAGCATGCACTTCGGAATGCATTGATTCCGATTGTGACGGTTCTGGCGCCCCTGATTGTAGATTTGATGACCGGTTCTCTGGTGGTGGAGAAGATTTTCTCCATTCCAGGCGTCGGCAGCCTGCTGGTGACGGCAATCCAGTCGAACGACTATAACGTAGTTATTTCGTTGAGTTTTATCTATTCTCTGATGTATATTGTAATTATGCTGGTGGTGGATGTGCTGTACGGCATTATCGATCCCAGAATTCGTCTGGCAAAGGATGGTGACTGATTATGGCAAAGCAAAAGGCAAAACCCATTGTGGCTGCTGGCCCTGTAGACCTGGATTCCATCGAGTTTCGCCCCGATGATTTCCAGCGAAAGCCTGTGAACGAAAATATCCATACCGATGCCAATTTTGCATCTCAGAATTATTGGAAAGACGTGCGGAAGCGCTTTTTCTCTAAGAAAAGCGCCGTAGTCGGCTTGATCTTGATTATACTGATTGCGATTATGGCCATTATAGGTCCTCATATGAACGAATATACCTATTCCGGACAAACTTTGGCGGAAAAGAACCTGGCGCCTCGTATCCCCGGAATCGAGGAACTTGGAATCTTTGATGGCAGCGAGAAAATGTCCACCACTACCGGAACCAAGATCGTGAATAATTACGAGGAAAAGGGACTGGATGATACCTACTATTGGTTTGGATCAGATACGCTGGGACGCGATATTTGGACTCGTGTTTGGTCTGGTACCCGGATTTCTCTGATTATTGCCGTTGTGGCGACTGTAATTGATATGATTATCGGTATGAGTTATGGATTGATCTCCGGCTATTTTGGCGGCATGGTGGACAGTGTCATGCAGCGTATTGCGGAGATTGCCAACAGTATTCCGCGTCTTGTCATTGTGACGCTGCTGCTTTTGGTGTTGAAACCTGGCCTGTGGACGATCATTTTTGCATTGATGCTGACGGAATGGATCGGAATGAGCCGTATTGCCCGTGCGGAAATGCTTAAACTGAAGGAGCAGGAATTTGTATTGGCCTCCCGGACTTTGGGAGCAGGAAGCTTCTTTATCATCTTTAAAGAAGTCCTGCCGAATATCATTGGACCCATCATTACACAGTGCATGCTCTCCATCCCCACGGCCATTTTCACCGAGGCGTTTTTGAGCTTTGTAGGCCTTGGCATTCCCGTACCGGAGTGTTCCCTCGGTTCTTTGATTAACGATGCGTTCAACAGCTTTACTACGCATCCCTATCAGATCATTCCGCCAATTGTGATTATGGCGCTGCTGATGCTGAGCTTTAATATTTTGGCTGACGGCCTTCGCGAAGCGCTGGATCCAAAGATGAAGGAAGCATAAGGGGGCGGAATTATGGCAGAAAAAGAACAGATTTTAAAAATCCGCGACCTGGATATCAGCTTTAAGACCTCTTCCGGCTTTGTTCATGCCATTCGCGGCGTGAATATTGATCTGATGAAGGGGGAGACGGTGGCCATCGTAGGCGAATCCGGCTCTGGTAAGTCTGTAACCATGAAAGCTGCAATGGGAATTCTGGCCAAAAATGCCACCGTAGGCAGTGGTACCATTGAGTTTTCCTATCACCATGACGACGGCACACCGGAGACCGTGGATATTCTGAAAAAAGACAAGAAGTGGATCCGCCGGCATATCAATGGCAAACGGATCGCTATGGTGTTCCAGGACCCCATGACCTCTCTGGACCCTACCATGAGCATAGGGAAACAGATCATGGAGGGCATGATCTGGCACTATAAGACCTCTAAGGCAGAGGCATATAAGAAAGCACTGAATTTGCTGGAACTGGTAGGCATTACGGATGCGGAAAAACGCATGAAGAACTATCCGCATCAGCTCTCCGGCGGTATGCGTCAGCGTGTGGTAATCGCGATTGCTCTGGCATGCGATCCGGATTTACTGATCTGTGATGAGCCGACGACGGCGCTGGATGTGACCATTCAGGCAAAAATTCTGGAGCTTATCAAAGACATTCAAGCCAAGACGGGAATTTCAGTCATCTATATTACCCATGACCTTGGCGTAGTCGCAAAAGTGGCGGATTTTGTCAACGTCATGTATGCGGGTAAAATCGTAGAACGTGGAACGATAGATGAGATCTTCTATGATCCGCGGCATCCCTATACCTGGGGCTTGTTGTCGGCAATGCCGGATCTGGATACGGCAGACGATAGATTGTATACCATTCCCGGCAGTCCTCCCAATCTGTTGTATGAGCCAAAGGGAGACGCGTTTGTCGACCGGAATGAATTTGCACTGAATATTGACGATCGGCTGGATCCGCCTATGTTTAAAGTTTCAGATACCCACTATGCGGCCACTTGGCTGCTGAATCCCAGAGCGCCTAAGGTGGAGATGCCCCAGGAACTTCGGGATAGGATTGACCGGATGAAGAAGGAGGGGATGTAAATGGCAGAGCCTGTATTAAAAGTAGAGGGGCTCAAGCAGTATTTCCCTATCAGCCGTAAATTCACGGTCAAAGCTGTAGACGGCGTATCCTTTGATATTCTTCCCGGGGAAACTTACGGTTTGGTGGGAGAGTCCGGCTCCGGCAAGTCCACCATTGGGCGCAGCGTAATTCGGCTCTACAACCCCACGGATGGTACCATTACTTTTGATGGAGAAGATATTTCCGGCAAGTTGACCAAAGATAAGCGATCCAAGCTTCGGACACAGATGCAGATGATTTTCCAGGATCCCATGGCGTGCTTGAATCCGCGGAAAAAAGTGGTTGATATTATCGCAGAGGGGCTGGATATTCATCATCTCTACAGCTCCAAAGCGGAACGGGAAGATAAGGTGGCAAAGATTCTACAAAAGGTAGGTTTGGCACCGGAACATGCCGAGCGGTATCCACACCAGTTTTCCGGCGGTCAGCGCCAGCGTGTGGGAATTGCCCGGGCGCTTATTATGAATCCCAAACTTATCATCGCAGACGAATGTATTTCTGCACTGGATGTATCCATTCAGGCGCAGGTAGTGAATCTGATGAAGGATATTCAGAAAGAAACCGGCACGGCATATATGTTTATTGCCCATGATTTGTCCATGGTCAAATATATTTCGGACCGGATTGGCGTATTACATTTGGGACATCTGCTGGAAAGCGGGACCAAGGATGAGATTTTTTCTAATCCGATTCATCCCTATACCAGAAGCCTTCTCAGTGCAATTCCGCATCCGAACCCAAGAGTAGAGAAACAGCGTGTCGCCCTGAGCTATGATTATGCG
The DNA here is from genome assembly GCA_902475435.1 of uncultured Eubacteriales bacterium. Lineage (GTDB taxonomy): Bacteria > Bacillota > Clostridia > Oscillospirales > Oscillospiraceae > HGM13006. The sequence goes on from CABRZL010000020.1 coordinate 20,024, forward strand.
ACATCTGGTATTGACTATAATGTTGGAGAACAGCATTTGATCAGCGGTACGCACTATGTGCTTGGAACTGACGAAGAAATTGCAAAGTGGACAAAATAAAAGGCAGCGCCGCTTCTGAAAGCGGCGCTGCTCTTTTTATTCCGTTTCAGATTCATCTGTAGAAGGCGACGACTTTGGAGCCTCTGACAATTTAGGGGCCTGCATCATTTGCTTGAAGGTCTCGCCATCCATGGTTTCGTGCTCCAGCAGATAGTCTGAAATCATTTGCAGCTTATCCAAGTTTGCTTTTAAAATGTCTTCGCACTTCCGGTAGGAATTCTGTAAGATCTCCTGGACTTCCTCGTCAATGTGGGAAGCGGATTCCTCGGAATACCCTTTGGTGTGGCCGTAATCCCTGCCGATAAACACTTCGCCGTCGGAATCGAAGGATACCGGACCCAATCTGCTGCTCATGCCGTATTTGGTGACCATTTTTTTCGCAATTGAAGTGGCTCGTTGGATATCGTTTGAAGCGCCGGTGGAGATGTCATCCAGCATCAGTGCTTCAGCGACCCGCCCTCCCAATAGAGAAACGATTTGATCCAGCATTTCGTTTCGGCTCATGTAGCTGTGGTCTTCTGTAGGCAGAGAAATCGTCATGCCGCCGGCCATGCCCCGTGGCACAATAGAGATCTGATGCACGGGATCGTGGTGGGGAAGCGCATCCATCACAATGGCGTGGCCCGCCTCATGGACCGCAGTGAGTTTTCGTTCTGGTTCGGGCACCACGCGGCTCTTTTTCTCAGGACCGGCGATGACTTTAATCATGGAAGTTTCAATGTCCTCCATGCAGATCACAGGGCGTCCCAGCTTTGCGGCACGAAGAGCGGATTCATTGAGCAGGTTTTGGAGGTCGGCCCCGGTAAATCCAGCGGTTTGCCTTGCAATGACATCCAACTTGACGTCGTCGGAGAGCGGTTTGTTCCGGGCATGAACTTTGAGAATTTCTTCCCGGCCCTTGGTGTCCGGCGCGCCGACATAGACTTGACGGTCGAATCTTCCGGGACGCAGCAGCGCGCTGTCCAAAATATCCACCCGGTTGGTGGCGGCCATGACAATGACCCCTTCGTTGTTATTAAAACCGTCCATTTCTACCAAAAGCTGATTCAGAGTTTGTTCACGTTCATCATGGCCGCCGCCCAAACCTGCGCCCCTCTGACGGCCTACGGCGTCAATTTCATCAATAAAAATAATGGCGGGAGCATGTTTTTTTGCCTGATCGAACAGATCGCGGACACGGCTGGCGCCGACGCCCACATATAGTTCCACAAAATCAGAGCCGGAAATGGATAAGAATTGGACGCCGGCCTCACCGGCAACGGCTTTTGCAATCAGGGTTTTGCCGGTGCCCGGCGGTCCCACTAAAAGAATGCCCTTTGGAATTTTGGCGCCCAAACGCGTGTATTTGTCGGGATTTCGGAGGAAATCTACAACCTCCTGGAGTTCTGCCTTTTCCTCATCCGCACCAGCCACATCGTTAAAGGTAACTCGGTTGTTTTCATCAATGCCAACGGTGGTCCGGGCCTTGGCAAACTTCATGGTGCCTTTCTCACCACCAGCACCGGCACCAGCCATCCGGCTGACCATAAACAGCCACACACCCAGGACCAGAAGGGCGATGAGGATATAGGGGACAAACATCAGCCACCAGGGTGTTTCCGACACGGCCGGATAGTCGTAGTCCTCCAGAATACCTGCTTCATACTGTTCTGTCACCAGATCATTGAAATCCTGATAGAACACGGAGAAACTTGCAATATGAAAGGTACGCTGATCATCGCCGTTTTCATCCGGTTCCCGCAGCGTTACCTTCAGGGTGTTGTCGGTTAGGGTAAAGGATTTTACCTGTTCCGATTCAAACAGATCGCGGATATCACTGTAAGCGTAGTCCTCTGAATCTACAGTGGGCATGCGCATGGCCCAAATGGCAATGCCCAGAATGAAGAAGATCAGAATAAGAAAGACAATGTTGCTTTTTTTCAATGGGGTCACTCCCTTGCGTATGTAGTGATCAACTGTAAATGCAGGGCTTTAGAACCCCGATGCAGGACAAGTTGCGATATTTTTGATTATAGTCCAAACCATAGCCTACCACAAAGGCGTCCGGAACAGTGAACCCGACCAGGTCAGCTTCGACAGGTGCCTCACGACGGCTGGGTTTGTCCAGTAGTACCACCAGTTTTAGGGAGGCGGGCTTTTGTGCCTTCAAAAGTCCCATTACAAAGTGCAGCGTACGGCCTGTGTCTAAGATATCCTCTATGACAATGATATCTTTTCCCGTCACATCTAGCTCAAATGGTTCTGTTACAGTCAGTTCCCCGGGACGAGTGGCCATGGCTCGATAGGAGGAAAGCGTCATGGACTCCAGCGTACAGGGCAAATTGATTTCTCGCATCAGATCTGCGGTGAAGACCAGGCTGCCCTTCATGATACACAGGAGGACTGGCTCTCTGCCTCGATATTCCTCTGTCAGTTCCTTGCCCAGTTCCTGCACCCGACGGTGAATTTCTTCCGGAGTAAACATGACGTATTCCAAATCCTTGTTCATTTTCAGTCCTCCATTCGTGTTGCAGACAGCAGAAAACTGTCACATCCGACCTCTCCACGGCAGAACGCCGCTGTTTTCAGAGGTAGAACCGCCAAAATGGTAGTTCCAGCACATACCACCGGCAGCGTATCCCGCCAGGCGGCGGGAATTTTTTCGTCAATCATCAGGCGGCTGAGCTTTTTTGTGCCGCCATGAAGCGCAATGGTATCTCCCGCCCGACGGGGGCGCAGCGTTAAAGGACCGGTTACAGCGTTAGCGTGCAGTGCCAGTGTTCCCGGATCCAATGTATCAGGCATAATAGTCCGGCGGCATGTGACAACCCAGGGACCAAACCGAACCGGATGATCCAGAGAAAGCAGGACCGGCGCCGGCGGAACCTGTTTCCGTTCCGGCTCCAGTTGAAGCTGTCCATATATCCGCTTGAGCCTCCAGGCGTTAGGCAGGCACAGTTCTGCAGAAGGCGAGGGGCTTTGGCAGAGGACCAAAGCCGCATCCAGATGAGTTCGCCCGACCTGAGGCACTGGGGAAAGGTAGAGAGACATCACCCGATACTGAAGCGCTTCGGGAAGCTGGAGAAGGCTATCGCAGGACAGCAAGCCGTCTCTGGAAAGGCGACGAATGGCCTCCAAAGCCTGACCCTGCATGTAGTCGTCCTCTTGCCGGAGCGTTTTACAAAGCTGTGCGACCGATTGGGCAACAGAAGGGTTTTCTTGTTCCAGCATCGGAACGATATGGTGCCGAATACGATTCCTCAAATAGTGATCGGAGGCATTCGTGGAGTCTTCTACATGTGGAATGTGATGCTGAGTCAGATAGTCTGCGATTTCCTGCTGCGTAACCTCCAACATTGGGCGAAGAATACGGCCTCGTTCTGGAGGAATACCGGTGAGTCCGTGAAGTCCGCTGCCACGGATCAAATGCATCAACACTGTTTCCAGATTGTCCTGCGCAGTGTGGGCCGTAACGATTTTTGCATGCTGCTGCAAGCCCTCTAGAAACTCATAGCGCAGGATCCGTGCGGCTTCTTCCGTTCCGAGTCGCTGTTCTTTGGCATATGTTCGGACATTGCCGTGGCCGACAGCTAACGGAATCTTTTCTGATGCGCAATACGTTCGGACAAAATCCTCGTCCCGCTGCGACTCTGCCCCACGCAATCCATGCTGAAAATGAGCGGCGGATACGGAAATCTGTAACTCCTTCTCCAGGCTGTGCAGTGCATGAAGCAAAGCCATGGAATCTTTTCCGCCGGATACGGCAACAATCACCTGATCTCCGGGGATCACGTATCCCCGAAGAAACGAATAAATTTTATTCCTCACTGTGTCGCCACTCCCGATCGGAAAAGGTGGTATATTGCGGAAGCCACTGGAGTTTTACGGTACCGGTTTCGCCATGGCGGTTTTTTGCGATAATACATTCGGCCACGTTTTTTTCCTCCGTATCCGGATTATAATAGTCGTCGCGATAGAGAAATAGAACCTCGTCGGCGTCCTGCTCGATGGAACCGGATTCACGCAGATCCGAGAGCATAGGACGTTTGTCAGCACGGCTTTCGTTGGCGCGGCTGAGCTGACTGAGGCATATGACAGGGACGTTCAGTTCCTTGGCCATGATTTTTAAAGAGCGGGAAATTTCGCCTACGGCAGTGACACGGTTTTCGTTGATTTTACCAGTGGCGGAGGTCATAAGCTGCAAATAGTCAATGATGACGAGCCCAAGATTGTCCACTCGTCGGCATTTTGCGTTCATCTCCGTGACGGTGATGGAGGGATTGTCGTCGATCCGAATATCGGTCTGACTCAGGGCTGAGGCAGCCAAGCCCAGTTTTCCCCATTCCTCTTCCGAGAGTTTGCCGGTGAGTAAAAGCTGGGAATCTACAAAACTCTCGTTGGACAGCAGGCGGGAGGCCAGCTGCTCCTTGCTCATTTCCAGGCTGAAAATGACCACGGCCTTTTTATAATGTTTTGCGACCGACAGCGCAATGTTTAATGCAATGGAACTCTTGCCCATGCCGGGCCGGGCGGCGATTAGGAGCAAGTCGGATTTATTCAGACCGTTGATCTTGGCATCCAGATCCCGGAGTCCTGTGGACAGGCCTGGAATGGCGCTGTCGGAATGGGCACGTTCCGCAAGCTGATCGTAAACAGAAAGGAGAATGGTTCCAATATGCTCCAGGTCCTGACTGTTGCGGCCGTTGCGGATAGCGTAGATTTTCTGTTCAGCAGCATCCATAATACTCTGGGCAGACCCGACCTCTTCTGAAACGATCTGAGAAATGTCGGTGGCCGCCTGCGCGATTTGTCTGAGGAGAGATTTGTCCGCCACAATCTGCGCGTACTGTTTGGCGTTGGCCGCAGTGGGCGTAACTTCCAGGATTTGCAGTAAGTAGTCCCGTGTTTTTTCCTCATCGTAAACACCGGACTGTTTCATCTGATCCAGCACCGTCACCGGATCGATGTTCATGGAGAAGCTAAACATGGTATAGATTGTGGAAAAAATATCCTTATTTTGTTGCAGATAAAAATCGTCGGGCTTCAACATTTCCAGCATATCTGCAACGCAGTGGCTGTCAATGAGCATAGAGCCGATCACAGCCTGCTCCGCTTCCAGAGAGTGCGGAAGCTGTTTGGACAACAGCTCATCCATGGTTTTCACCTCTCGTCATGTAAAACTGATCCGATCAACCTTCGCTGACGTGTACTGTAATGTTGGCTACAATTTCATAGCCCAACTTGGCTTTTAGTGTGAATGTACCAAAAGACTTGATGGGTTCATCTTGAACAATTTTCTTTTTATCAATCGAGATGCCGTGCTGCGTTTTGAGCGCTTCGGCCACTTCTGCGGAAGTGATAGAGCCAAAAAGCCGTCCGCCTGTGCCAGCCTTGGCTGGGATTTCCACCGTGACCTCTTTCAGCCTAGCGGCAAAATCCTGCGCCTGCGCCTTTTCACGGGCCATTTGCTCGGCCTTGGCCTTGTCGTTCATTTTCATGGTGTTAATATTGTCGGCAGTAGCCTCTATCGCCATTTTGCGGGGGAGGAGGAAGTTCCGGGCATAGCCGTCGGAGGCCTCGATCATCTGGCCTTTTTTTCCTTTGCCACGAATATCCTGTAATAAAATAACTTTCATTGGTCATGCTCCTTTCAAAATTAAGCGAACTTATTCGCTGAAGAAGTTGTCGATTGAGTCTTTGAGGGCCTGATTGACCTGTTCCGGTGTCATGCCTTTGATCTGCGCCCCGGCGGTGGCCTGGTTGCCGCCCCCGCCCAACGGTTCCAGAATCATCTGCACGTTGGCTTCTCCGATGGAGCGGGCAGAGCAGATCACCTGATCGCCGTCCGGGTAAAAGACGAAGCTGGCCTGGATACCGGAGATATTCAAAAGTTCATCGGCAGCCTGCGCAGCGATGATGCGGTCAGAGGTGTAATCCAGGCAGCACAGGGCAATATCACCCCGATACAGCTTTGCATGCTGAAGAATTTCATAACGTGAAAGGGTGGAACTAAGGTCGTTCTGGAACAGCAATTTCACTGCTACCGTATCAGCGCCGTGTTTCCGGAGCCAGGCCGCGGCTTCAAAGGTCCGGGTCCCAGTCCGGACGGAGAAATTTTTGGTATCCAATACAATGCCGGCCAGAAGCGCCATGGTCTCCTCTTTCAGCAGATCCTCCCGCTCCAGCAAATACTGTACCAGTTCGGTTACCAGCTCTGAAGCGGAGGAGGCATAGGGCTCGTGAAAATTCAGAAGCGCATCTTCAATATAATCTGCGGCCCGGCGGTGGTGGTCGATGACAGCTACCTGCGGGCAGTTCATCAAAAATTCTCTGGACTCCACTTGGTCGGGACGGTTGGTGTCCACCACAACCAGCAGGCTGTCTTCGTCGGCGTCCAACAGAGCGTCCTGCCCGGTGGTAAAACAACCCTCGTATTCCTTGCGGGACTGAAGCTTTTCCAACAGGGGCTTTGCGGAATTTCTCTGAAGGTCGATGATGATCTGAGCCGGGCAGTCCAGCTTTCGGCAAATGGCCATTACGCCGGCGGCAGCGCCTACGGCGTCAATATCAGCATTTTTATGCCCCATGATGAATACGGAAGAGGCTTGCGAAATCAGCTCCGACAGGGAGCCGGCCATAACTCGTGATTTTACTTTGGTGCGGCGCTCGGCTTCCTGTGCTCGCCCGCCGTAAAAGGCGAAGTTGTACCGGTCCTTAATGACGGCCTGATCGCCTCCGCGGGAAAGGCTCATCTCGACGCTTAAAGAGGCAAAATCATAATTTTCCTGGAGGGTTTGACCGTCTCGGCCCACGCCGATGGTCAGGGTTGCCGGAGTTCCAAAATCGTTGGTGATTTCATGAACCGTATCCAGAATGGAGAATTTCTCGTCGATGAAATGCGGAAGTTCCCGCTGCTCAAACAGGAACAGGTAGCGGTTACGTTCCAGCTTGCGGATGATGCCGCCTCCGGAGGCCCATCCGGTGATGGCGTCGTCCAGTTCAGCAGACAGGCTTGAGATGGATCGATCCGGCAGGTTGGAAGTCAGCTCGTCATAGTTGTCGACCAAAATGATGCTGACAACGGGACGGGAGAGCTCATATTCATCTTGGGTATTCAAAAGCTCCGTGAGATCTACCCAATAGAGCATTGCCGCCAGATAAGGGGAATTCTCCTCCTGGGTACGGATCAGGTCGCCGTAGACCCGATAGCGGCAGGAACCGCGGCTCACAGGATCCGGACATTCGATTTTGCCCTCTACCAGCCAATCAGTGGGCATATCTGGAAAAATTTCGGAGAGCTTTACTTCAAAGAGGCTCTCTTCGGCGTCAGCGATCTGCATAAAAGCATCGTTGCACCACATGATTTCGCCGCCAGTGACATTTAAGATGATAGCTGGCAAAGGGATACTCATCCGTTCGTTTGATACGGAATCCACAGAAAAGTTTGCATCTTGCAGGTATTGTGCGATATCTTTTTTTCGGCGTACGGCACGAATACGATAGTAGATCAGTACGCCCAGCGCAATGGCTGTCTCCAGCCCCGCCAGGATCGGCGAGAAGAAGCACCAAGCGATAACGCAGAACACCGCCAGAATGATAAAATAGACAGACATTCCGGGGGAGAATAGCCGGGAAAGCTTTTTATTCACAGAGATCAACTCCATTCTGCCCCAAATCACACTGGGTATAATCCGACATTATAATTATTTTACTATTATAGCATATTAGTCTGCATAAACTCAAGTAAAAAGCCGTATTCCGCAGAAAATTCTCTGGGAAATCCGACTGATCAGTTTGGGGGGATAAATGGAAATTTCGTGTATACTTTTTGTGCAGGGTGTGTTATAATATTATAGATAAGTTACTGCAATGCAGATTAACGTTGTTGTTTTATGTGCGGAAGTGCATTCTAAATAGAAAAATTTTTCTATATGGATATGAAGACTCCAACGAGGAGACAGCGGTGCAGGTTTTTGGCGAGACGGGGCTAAAAACGGCAGCGAAGAGTTTTTGCGGAGTTTTCGGGTTCCTGTTCATAAGCAAATTTGGGTGTTTCCACAGATGGAGGCGCCCGGTGGCGTTGTGCCCGCAACAATACATATTATAAATGGGCCGTCAGCTCAGCCGCCGCCGGCCCTGATTGGAGTAGTGATATAATTTGGCTGAAAAACTGAAAATCATTTCCCTGGGTGGTCTCAACGAGATCGGCAAGAACATCACCGTGCTGGAATACGGCAACGACATGATCGTAGTGGACTGTGGGCTTGGCTTCCCGGAGGACGATATGTACGGCGTGGATTTGGTGGTGCCGGACGTAACCTATCTGGTGAAAAACCAGAGCAAACTGCGGGGCTTTTTCCTGACCCACGGTCATGAAGATCATATCGGCGGATTGCCCTATGTGCTCAATCAGGTCAATGCGCCGATCCACACCACGCGTCTGACGGCCGGACTGGTACAGACTAAGCTGGAGGAACACAGGCTTATGGATACAACCAGTATTTTTACCCATGAGGCCGGCGAAACAGTCCGGGCTGGATGCTTTAAGGTGGAGTTTATCCATATGAACCATTCCATTGCCGATGCGGTGGCTTTCGCGATCCATACGCCGGTGGGCGTAGTGGTTATGACCGGAGATTTCAAGATTGATCCAACCCCCATTACCGGTGGAATTACCGATCTGGCCCGATTGGGGGCCTTGGGCAACCGGGGCGTTTTAGCGCTGCTGTGTGATTCCACCAATGTAGAGCGAGAAGGGTATTCTCCGTCCGAGCGAAAGGTGGCGCGGACGTTTGACGAGATGTTCAAGGGCTGTGAACAGAGGATTATTGTCACCACCTTTGCTTCCAATGTCGATCGAATCCAGAGTGTCATCAGTACGGCTGCCAAGTATGGCAAAAAAGTTGCGGTTACAGGTCGCAGCATGGAAAACATTTTAAGGGTTTCCACAGAGCTGGGGTATATGGATGTGCCCAAAAATACCCTGGTGGATATCAATGCCATCAAGTCCGTGCCAAAAAATAAGCAAGTGATCATTACCACCGGTTCTCAGGGAGAGAATATGTCCGCCCTGTACCGTATGGCCTTCTCCGGACACCGGCAGGTGGAGATTGGTCCGGGGGATCGCGTGCTGATCTCTGCGTCTGCGATTCCAGGTAATGAAAAGACGATTTCCGCTGTGATCAACGAGCTCTACCGAAAAGGGGCCGACGTGGTTTACGATAAGTTGGCGGATCTCCATGTGTCCGGACATGCCTGCCAGGAGGAGCTTAAAATCATTCATGCGCTGGTAAAGCCTAAGTTTTTTATTCCGCTTCACGGCGAACAGAGACATCTGAAGCGCCATGCGCAGCTTGCACAGGAAATGGGAATGGACCCGAACCGTATCGTAATCAGCGATATTGGACGTGTCATTGAGCTAACCAGGAATTCCTGCAAATTGGCGGGAACAGTTCCCTCCGGCAAGACGCTGGTAGATGGACTGGGTGTGGGAGATGTTGGCAGTGTGGTGCTCCGGGATCGGAAGCATCTGGCTCAGGATGGTATGATTGTGGTGGTAGTGAATCTTTCGGGAGAAGACGGCGCGATTCTGTCAGGCCCCGACATTATCACCCGTGGATTTATCTATGTGAAGGAGTCCGGAGATCTGATGGAGGAGCTCAAGGATATCGCTACAGAGGCGGTAGATGCATGCATCGATCAGAAGATTACGGACTGGGCCACGATTAAGGCCAGCATTAAATCAAGTTTATCGAACTATCTGTATCGGCACACCAAACGGAATCCAATGATTCTTCCCGTGATTATGGAGATTTAAGTGTACGATGAGAGCGTGGCGCTGTTCAAGAGCCTGGGATAGAGTACCGTCTAAGAGCAAGAAACCGGGGAGTATTCCGCGGTTTCTTGACTATCTTTTCGAGGATCAAGATGCGGTAAATGTTGACTTGTGGGGCTTTGAGGCAAGCTGACACAAAGTGTGGTTTGCTATGGAAAGATTCGGCACGCACAATTTTGGTAAAGGAGTTGCAAGAGAATGAAACCTGATATTTGGGCATTTACGGATGCGGATTTTATTGAAATTATAAGTAATGGGACTTCCTATAAAGGTAGAATCGTATGTATAACAGATGTGGAGGAAGAAGCCGATGGCTCTGATTTTACTGAAGACAGCATCACGATACTTATAAATGAAAAATTTATTAGCTTTCGACAAAGTGAGGTTGAATTGATCCGGCGGATTAAGAATTGAAATCTCGGCGATGTATTTGTCCATTTCTAGATAAT
>CABRZL010000021.1 GCA_902475435.1 uncultured Eubacteriales bacterium
ATTTTCTTTGAACTCTTCTGGGAATTGGACCGTGATTCCGTAAAAGACTATATGGAAGAGCACCCGGAGGCGCTGGAAAACGGATGGGCCGGTATTGACATCAACGAAAGCGGGCTGGACGACGAAGGCACTGAAATGAAAACCATCTATGGCGACCAGGTGCTGGCAATCAATGCGGCCGAAGGCATTATGCTGGCCAGAGTTTACTTATCCTCCAATCAGTCCCGCGGCGTTTTGGCCATCTGCAAGGATACCAGCAGGTTGAGCCTGTGCGCTGCGGACACCTTGGGAATCATCGGCCAGACGGCCGGACGTATCTGCGACGCCAACGACGGCATTCTGGCTATCACCGGAAGCGCATTTATTGACATTGACGGAGCAGGCAACGGCGGTGAAATTTCCGGTCTTGCCGTATGCGACGGCGAAACCTATGGCACCCGTCTCAGCGGCACCGCAAAACGTCTGGAGCTTCGCGACGACAACAAGATGTACATTGTCGATTCCGACTCCGAAGTTGGCGAGGGCACCCGTGATGCCTGTGAATTCCAACCGGCTGTGATTATCGACGGTGAAGTCATGAGCAGCGAGTGGAACAGCCCGAATCCCCGCGCCGTTCTCGGACAGACCAGCCGCTTAGAAACCATGATGGTTGTCGTAGAGGGTCGTCTCTCCGACAGCCTCGGCTGCGGCGTGGAAGACATTGCTGAAAAGATGCTGGAATACGGCTGTGTACAGGCATTAAATCTCGACGGCGGCACCAGCGCCATTATGTACTATGAGGGCGAATATATCACACGCTGCTCCAACACTGCCCTGCCCGGCGGACGCACGCTGCCTACTGCCTGGGTTTATCATTATGCATAAGTTTAACTTTTCCCCCGATGCGCTGTTGAGGCGCATCGGGGGGATTTCCCTTTTTCATACAAATTTTCGATTATGATACCATCTACCGTTTCTAACCGTTGACATTCCTATATCGATCCATTATACTTATTGATATCTTATATTTTGAAGGGAGTTTTTATTTCCATGGACGACGCAGACCCTGGCAGTACGATTCTGAAACTGGTACTGCTATTCCTTCTGATTATGGTGAACGCACTGTTTGCCATGTCGGAAATCGCCATCATTTCCTTAAACGACACAAAGCTGCAAAAACAGGCTGAGAGCGGCAATAAAAAGGCTGCACAAATCTTAAAGCTGATTTCCAATTCCAGCGGCTTTCTGTCCACCATTCAAATCGGCGTAACCCTGGCCGGATTCCTGACCTCCGCCCTGGCAGCTCAGAGCTTTGCCGTCACACTGGCCAATGCCATTGGACGCACGCCGATTGCGGATGTGATTCCCATGGCCGTTATCAACGGCGTGTCTACCGTGCTAATCACCCTCATTATGGGTTATTTCAACCTTGTGCTGGGCGAGCTGGTACCGAAAAAAATCGCCATGCAGAAGCCGGAACAGGTCTCCTTCAAGGTGGTCTCCATTCTGATGGTGGTACACACCGTGGCCAAACCCTTTGTCAAGCTCCTGTCTCTCTCCACCAACGCCGTGGTTCGGCTGCTGGGCATGGATCCCAACGCCGCCGAGGAAACCGTCACAGAGGAGGAAATCCGAATGATGGTGGACGCAGGCCAGGAGAAGGGTGTGATTGAACACGCTCAGAAGGAAATGATCAATAACATATTCGAGTTTGACGATATTGACGTATCGGACGTCATGACGCACCGGACCGATATGGCCTGCGTAGCCGCAGACGACCATATCAACGACGTCATTCAATTGTCCATCTCGGAGGGGTATTCTCGGATCCCCGTATATGGCGATGATCTGGACAACATCATCGGTATTGTCTATATTAAGGATCTGCTGAAATACATCGGCACAGATTTGCCGGAAGCGGAAAGCCTTACCGACCTGATGCGCAAAGCCTACTATGTACCGGAAAGCAAACGCTGCGGCGATTTGTTCTCTGAAATGACGGAGAAACATATTCAGATGGCCATTGTTGTTGACGAATACGGCGGTACCGCAGGGCTTGTCACCCTGGAGGACCTGCTGGAAGCAATTGTAGGCAACATTCAGGACGAATACGACAACGAAGAGGAAGAAATCTCAAAAATCAACGAGACTACATTTACCATAGAGGGCACCACCGATTTGGAGGAAGTCGAGGAGTTAATCCCCGTCCAATTCCCGGAGGGCGACTACGATACCCTGGCCGGGTTCCTGATCAGCCAACTCGGGTTCCTGCCGGAAGACGGCCAGATGAATACCGTGGTATTCCAAAACGTCCGCTTCACCATTTTATCTGTGGAAGATCACCGGATTGAAAAAATTAAAGTAGAGCTGTTGTCCCCGTCCCCGGCGACAGAAACAGCAGAATAAAGATTGTCCCCACCCAATCCGGGTGGGGACAATTGCTATTTGAGGATTTAATCAATCCTTGCAAAATAACGCTCGCCAGCGGTGGCATATGCCTTGATGACCTCATCAATTCCCATGGATTCCACCGTCTCTACAAAGGAATCCCATTCCGAATCAATGTCCGATTCACCGATGAGGAACTTGCCAACCTGCTCCGCCACATAGGTGGAGATATCGGTGTAGTACTGCTGGACTGTGGCCGTCTCGTCTGTGGTAAGCGTAAAGAGATTTGTAAAGGAGCTCTTGGTCACCTCACGCTTATCGTTCCAGGCGTCCAGCGCCGCCTGCTGCACCTCGTCATATGCCTCCCGCAGGGTCGTGCCGTTGGAAGCAAACATATTCATATTGATGGCATAGGCGTTGAGGGCGTTGTCTGTGGACAGGCCGTCAGGATTGTTGGAGATCAGATCGGAGTAGTTCGGATCCCCGTTCTCGTCGTACTCCAAGCCTTCTCCTTCGATGCCGTACTGACACAGGATGGAGCCTTCCTCGGAGAAGTGATAATCCAGCCACTGGAGCGCAATTTCCGGTTCGTCACAGGAAGTGCAGATCATCAGGTTGATGGAAATATCGGTGATATCTCCAAACCCTACCTGCTGCCCGGCTTCCACCAGGGGCTCTGTAATTCCCTCCAGCGTATAGTCCGGGTCGTTCACGCGGCCGGATTCCGTCCACATGCTCATGAACTGGCAGTCCTGCCAGAACACCGCATAGGAACCGGAGGTAATTGCGGAAGAATCCAACATGTCCGAATTCAACAGGTCCCGCGTAATCAGGCCCTCCTGATACCACTGCGCCATCAGGCTCAAATATTCTTTGTAGGTATCCGTGATATAGCTGTAGACCAGCGTATCACTATCGTCATAGTAGAAGCTCTGGGGCGAGGATTCCGCCGCAGGTCCGGCATATCCGCCCATCGCTGCCAGGAAGGGGCTGCCGGTAATGGAGGCGTCATACCGCAGCGGCATGGGATATGCGCACAGCCCCTCACTTTTCACAGCAGAGAGGAACTCATGATAATCGTCGATGGTCACAAGATCCGACGTCTGCATACCAACTTCCTCCACCCAGTCGGCCCGCACAATGGCGCCGGTGGTGGTAAACGCATTGTAGCGATAGCCAGCCAACCCGCCGATCTGTCCCTCGTCATCTACAGTGGCCAGATACAGGGCGGGGTCCGCCTCCATCAGCGCGGAATAGGAAGGCGCGTTTTCTTCCATCATATCCTGTAAATCAATTACAATTTCATTTTCAATCAAATAGGGAATGGAATAGGAACCGGTGATGGCATAGTTCAAAATATCCGGAAAATCACCGGAGGCGAACATCAGGTTCAGGCTTTCGCTCTGGGCCGGAGGGGCCACTTCAATATAGTCGATATGAACGCCCGTACGGTTTTCCATCTCCTGAACCGCAGTGGAATCAGCCCAGCCCGTAATGGTGGCGTCCATCGCCGGGGAGCCGGTCCAGAACGTGAAGGTAGTGCCCGCTTCGGCCACAGGCAGGGAGACGCTGGGCCGTCCGGCAATCAGTTCTTCGATGTTATCCGGCGTAACGTATTTGCTGATCCCTTCCTCGGCGGAACTCTCCGCATTCTCTTCCTGGCTGGAAGCGATCTCCGACGGTTCATCGGCTGTGCTGTCCACATCTGTCTCCTCTGTCTCCTCCGGAGCTTCGGAAGCCGCTTCGGTGGTCTCCGCAGCAGACGCCGCAGAACTCTGCGCCTGACTGGAAGCCTCAGTGCTGCCACAACCGGCCAGCAATGTCAAAATCATCGTCATGGCCAACAGCAGCGAACACAGCTTGGTTTTCATTGGGATTCCTCCTTAATGTTTTGATATCCACATGATAACACGTTCCGTCCCATCCGAAAATCATCAAATTCGTCCACTAAAATCCTTCATTTTTCTCACAATTTGACGAAGGCATTTGCACAAATCTTGATTTTGCAGTGTTTTCCCGATAAAATAGAAAAAGAATGCTCCAAGGAGGTATCGAATATGCACGATCTTACCCAATGGGCCGACGCCGGCCTGGATCCCAGTCCTGAAGCCATGTGGGACCATCTGCTCACCGGTCTATTGCAGGACGGCGCACCAATCCCGGAGGACTATCCCCAGCGTCTTGCAAGCTGCGGCATTCACCTGCGAGGGGACTGGTTTGGTTTGATCGAATTGCAGGTGGTGGCGGTCGACGCCTACGCCTATGTGCGGGGCCTGGGACACACTTCCTACTCGGAAGCCCAGCTTGCTGTGAACATCCTGGAACTGCTGAGAAAAGAACTGGGCGACCGCCCCGACACCTTTGTCTTTAAAATTCAAAGTGAAATCATGTGTCTGCTCTGTGGAAGCGACAAGGCGGAGCTGGAGGCGCGTCTACTTCCCACTGCCCAGGAACTTGCCGGACTGGAGCAGCGCATCGACGGAATCCGCCTGTTTGCCGCAGTAAGCGCCATCCGGTCGGGCTATCCGGGTCTGAAGCAGGAAAAGCAGGAGGTCCGTCAGATTTTTGAATATCGTGCCATGCACCTCAACACGGAGCCGATCCTCACCAGTGAAATTCTGATGACCCCTGTATCATATCCCCTGCTCCGGGCCGACATCGAAAAGGAGCAGGAGATTCTCAGTCTCTTCAAATCCGGGAAATACAGACAGGCATCGGCATTGTTCGGCAGCCTGTTCGACCGGGAATACCTCGCCCTGGCGAATCCGCTTATGCTCCTAAAGCACAAGTGCAGTCAGTATCTTGACGCTCTTGTGTCCGCGTGCCGCGGCATGCTGGTACAAAATCTGGACGCTGAGCTCCAGGCGCTGGCCCCGGAGCAGGCGCTCCTAAAGGCCGCCAGCTACCCGGAAATTCGTGCTCAGATGGAACATTTTTTCGGTCGTCTCAACGATCTGGTGCTCGAATGTCGAAAATCCGACAGCGCCGCCTGGATTATGGACGTCAAAAACTATATTCGGGGCAATTACAACGATCCGAATTTGAATGTCAACCGGGTTGCCGATGAGTTCCAGAAAAACCCCTCCTATCTGTCCCGGAGTTTTCTGCGTCTCACCGGATCCAGCATTCTCGACTATATCCACCACTATCGGATTCAGGAGGCCAAAATCCTCATTGGCCGGGGAGAAACGCTGGCATCGGCCGCTGCAGCCGTAGGCTACACCAACGTGCTCACCATGTCCCGCGCCTTTAAAAAATACGAGGGCACTACGCCGGGGAAGCTGAAGGCATAAGCATTGATCGCAACATTTTGATACTGCAACGCCATGATATGGACGCATCCATATCATGGCGTTATTTTTCTTTCTGCGTTATGTCCCGCTTTTCGGCGTTTTTCCGATGTGTCCGCCCACTTCTGATTCCGAAGATAATGCTCCCGGTATTCCCGGGGCGTCATGGACTCATATTTTTTAAAGGTTGTGGCGAAGCTGGCTCCACTGATGTAGCCCACTTG
This sequence comes from uncultured Eubacteriales bacterium, assembly GCA_902475435.1. Taxonomy (GTDB): domain Bacteria; phylum Bacillota; class Clostridia; order Oscillospirales; family Oscillospiraceae; genus HGM13006. The sequence goes on from CABRZL010000021.1 coordinate 5,882, forward strand.
ACTGCCAATCTCTGCAATGGACTGCTCGGACGTCTCCAACAAAGTCTTTGCTTTGGCAAGCCGCACCTGATGGATATAATCCACCAGTTTCATTCCCGTACGCTTTTTGAACAGGTGGGACAGATAAGACGGACTGATGCGGAACCTGTCGCAGATCATCGTGGCGCTGAGATTGGGATCGTCCGACTGGCTGCTGATAAAATCCGTGATCTGCGTAATATCTTTGCCGATATTGAATCGGAACGCGCTGTAATAGTCATCCAGTTTATCGAAAAATTCATAGATCAGTTCCACTCCATGATCTATCCCTTCGGCATACTGCACGCGATAGGGATAGCCATAGATTTCCGCGCTCTTCTCGTCCCCGGAATTTCTGGGAACATGCAGAACAATCAGAATCCACTCCAATCGCGCACTCATCCTCGGCAGAAATGACAGCTTTAAATGCAGCGTGGACATTTCATAGCGCATGATATCCTTCATAATCATTTTGGCTTTCCGAATTTCCAGATGAAACACCGCATCCGCCAGCCGCCGCTCAATCTCCGACTGCGGATAGGGATCCCCCATCAGCGCAGGGTCATTGACAATATCAAATTCCGAGACCACCAGCTCCCCAGGCCGAATGGAAAACGTAATTGCAGAATTGATCAGCTCCGAATAGGAATCCTGTAAATTCAGCAGTCCGCGGAACGGCCGGCCAATGGACAGATTGATCTCAGGGCCGCCGTCATCCAGCATATGATGCAAATACTCGCTGATCTCACGCTCAATTTCCATAGTCTCCCGCTGAATCACTTCCCACGCCTTCTCCCCAAAGCTCAGGATTCCCATATGATGACTGCGAAAGTCGAAACAGTGAATTCCATGCCTCTGTTTCAGATACGTTTCAACCGTATCCTGATAGCGGTGAAAATCCGTTCGGTTTTTGGGCACCGGCGCATATAGAACCAGGGCATACCGAAATTCCGTCATCGCCTTTAACAGTTCTTCCGGCTCCATATGTTCCGTCTGGTGGATGATTGACGGCAAGATCTTTTGCAGCAGCTGCTCACTGGTTGCGTATGGATACATATCATAGTTGCCCATTATCATGCCTCCGTCCAAAGGATATAAACCAGTATACCACATATGTTGTGAATTTGCATGAATCATCTCATGACAATTGATTTATTTTCGTTTTTCTGCTCAATTTTTTATTTTTTTGCTGGAAAGCGAATGATTGAAAAGAACAGCAAAGCTTCCGGCTTTTCAATTTTTTTGGTGGCTGCTACACTGAAGGTATCAAGTAGGAAAGAAGGAATTGCTATGATACAGGATCCGTCCCAGGAGATCAGGGCGGTCACAAAACAGCTGGAACAACAGGCCCGGCGAAGAGAACAGCTGGAAGCCCGGCTGACTGCCGCCCGGAAGAAAATCCACAAAGCGGAAAGCTATCATAACATCATGAATCTGATGTCCGCTCACGTACACTGCTGCCTGAACCAGGACTACGAAACCGAATTGGATACCTATTGGTCCAAACGGGACGACATTGTCTATGCCAACGGCGATCTTGCCTATGTGGGTCAAACCGCCGTCCGGAAGTATTACGTGGAAGCGGGAAAACGGCGCAGCAAGGCCCGTCGCACCCAGCTTTCCTCTCCGTGTTCCGCCGGCGAAAAAACCCCCGGCTACATCAACATGAATCTCATTGGAACCCCCTACATAGAGATCGCCAAAGACGGCCAAACTGCCCGGGGCATCTGGATGGCGCACTCCTTTCAGGGCTATGTAGATAACCAGGGAACTTTGAAAACCCAGGGCGTCCTCTCCCGTTATTCCGGAGAGTTTATTTTGGAGGAGGGGCAGTGGAAAATTTGGCACCGGAGAAATTATGCAGATGTAGTATTTGAGGAAAATCCCGCCGCCATGATGCGGCCGGCTGCCTCCGATGGCGGCAAGCCCCCAAAGCCTCTGGTGGAAAATCCAAAGCCCACAACGCTTACCAGGATCAAAGTTCCGGACAACAGGTACTCCGCCTGCTCCGTCCCCTCCGGCTTCCCGGATCTGCCGGCACCCTATGACACCTGGACCTATGAAACTTCCAACGTGCAAAAGGACGGTGAATACACATGACCGACATTCTTGAAATGGTGCAGGAACTCAAAACCGCCGCCGCCGCGCTCACCCGGGAAAACGACGCCTTTGAACGGCAGGTGATCGCAATCGAGCAGGCCGCCGAACATGCAGACGCCTATCGCCAGGTGGTCAACGCCCAGGCATCCCACAACTGGGGCTACTATCAACATCTGCACAGGGATGAGCTGGATCGGTATTGGGCCAAATCTGTGGACGACATTGTATATGCCCATGGCCGCGAGGCCTTCTTTGGCAGAGAGTCCACCTATCAATATTACATCGAAACTCCAAAAAAGATGTGCGAAAACGGACGCATCAACGCACTGAAAAACTATGGAATTGTATCCGAAGCTCCCGACGGCCCAGGGTATCGGGTCCACAACGTCATCAGTTCCCCCGTCGTTGAAATCGCGGGCGATGGACAGACCGCTCAGGGCATCTGGATGGCGCATACCTTTATGAGCCAAATCACAGAAAGCGGCGCCGCCGCTCCCAGCTTTGGCCTTGCCAAATACGGCGATGAATTTTATCACGAGGACGGGACCTGGAAAATGTGGCACCGCCGGGACTATGTGGACGCTATGCTTCCGTGCAATCTGCGAAAAGAGGACCCTCTGGAAAACCACATCCCCCTGTTTTCCGATGGCGTCAAAACCATCGCCCAGGAGGGTGACATGATTTACCACCCCTATAGCTGTACCCGCAGAGAACCGGCCATTCCCCAGCCTTACGAAACCTGGGATCCCGCCCAATCCTATATCCAAATCATCCGAGACGGCTATGAAGTCTCAAAGGAGGTGTCAGCAGATGACTGATCCGGTTCTCAACGCCGCTTATGCCGCCCTGGCCGCCGCAAAACAGGCCGTCAAAACAACGGAAACCGATGCTTATTACCAAGAAGCCGTCGAGGCAGACGACTACCGGCAGATTATGAACGCCATAGGCAAGCATGTTTTTGGCTACTATGGGCAAATACAAGAAGAGGAATTAGACAAATACTGGTCCAAGCGGGACGACATCGTCTATGCCCACGGATCCATGGCCTATTACGGCAGAGAAAACGTCTATAACTACTATACCGGCATGACGGCCGCCATGAAGCAATCCGGCCGGGAAACCGCAGAAAAATTCTACGGCAAGCAGTTTGATCCCCAATTTGGCCCCGGCTACAAGGTGATGAATATGATCTTGAGCCCATATGTGGAGATTGCAAAGGACCGTCAGACCGCCCGCGGCATTTTTATGGCGTTTGCCTACATGACGCACCTGAATCCGGACACGGGAAAGCCTGATACCTCGTTGGGGTTGTCGCGATACTCCTGTGAATTCATTCGGGAAGATGGGCAGTGGAAGCTCTGGCACCGGGTGGATCATGTGGTGTGCGGCCTGGAATATCTGGGGATGGGCGCCATGATGCCTCCCCAAAAAGGCGGCAAACAGAGCGGCGCTCCTCAGGCCCCAATCCCTGCAATGCAGTATACCGGACAAAAAACGCTATCACAGCGTTCCGGCTCCAACGCCCCATACGAGCCCAGCTACCCGGAGCCTAAAATCCCCGAGCCATACGACACCTGGACTATAGAAAATTCCTACATCGTTGTGGAATGCGACGGATATGATGCATCCAAATACAAACCATAAAAGGAGGAAATACCATGAAAAAGTTCACATCTATACTGCTGATCTTGGGACTCGTATTCTGCCTGTTTTCGGCCTGCAGTTCCACCACGGAACAGGAAAGCACAACATCCGCCGCAGTGGCCAGCGAATCGGCCGAAGCGCCCTCTGCGACCCCTGTGCCGGAGGATACCCGGCAGTCTGCCTCTGAAACTGCGTCCTCGGCATCAGAAGATTCCGTCGCAGAATCCGTTTCCACTTCGGATTCCAAACCTCCGAAATATGATCTTCCGCTGACCACCGGCGGCGAAAGCCTGACCATGTTCGCCATCTCCAACAGCAACGTCACGGATTACATCGGCGACCTGAACAACCACCAGATTTACATGGCGGCAGAGGAAATAACCGGCGTGACGGTGGACATTCAAACCTACCAGCAGGAAACCAGCACCGAACAGTTCTCCCTGGTGCTTGCCTCCGGCGACTATCCCGACATGGTCCGTTCCGGCGTATATCCATCCGGTATTTCCGCCGCCTTCGAGGAGGACATTATCATCGACTTTGCCGACTATCTGGAATTTGCGCCCAACTATGCCGATATCCTGGACAACAATCCGGGGGTTGCACAGGACGCAAAAACCGACGACGGCAACATTCTCTCCCTGTACTATCTAAACGCCTATTTGGGCAAGTTTGAGGTTCCCATCACCGAGGGCCCCGTTATCCGCAAGGATCTGCTGGAGGATGCAGGCCTCGACAGCCCCACCTCCGTTGAGGAACTCCACGACGTCTTAACCGCATTGAAATCCGCTTATGATCTGGACGATCCTCTGTATCTGGGCAATACCGTGTTTGCTGCCAGCGGATTCCTGATGGGCGCCTATGACGTCAGCGCAGAACTGTATCAGGTGGACGGCGTGGTAAAATACGGCCCCCTGGAGGAGGGCTTCCGCAGCTATCTGGAGACCATGATCGCCTGGTATCAGGAAGGACTTCTGAACGCTGATTTCTACAGCTATGATGACAACCCCATGTCCACTGTCACAGAGGGCAAGAAAGTAAACGGCGACATCGGCGTATTTGCCGCCCCCGCCGCGAACCTTTCCGCATACTGCTCTGACGCTGCGTATTACACCGGGATGCAGATTCTTCCCAACGCAGACGGAGAAAACCATTTGACCAGCACCACCAAGGTTGTAGACACCAGCAAGGGCATGACCATCGCCACCGGCTGTGAGAATGTGGAACTTGCCGTCCAATGGTGCGACTTCTGGTACAGCGAGGAAGGGCAGCTGCTGTCCAACTACGGTCTTGAGGGCGTCACCTTTACATATGACGCAGAGGGAAATCCCCACTGGACAGAGCTTCTGACCGCCAATGCCGACGGCATGTCTCTCGGCATCGCCCGTCAGGTCTATACGACGCTGACCCAGCAGCCCGGCGTTTGCCCCAAGGAAATCGAGATGGATCTGCTGGACGAAAATGCCCTGGCCTCTGTAGAAATCTGGGGTTCCAGCGGCGACGGCGACTACACCATGCCAAACGTCTCCCTGACCTCCGAAGAGAGCGCCCGCGCTGCGCAGATTTTCAGCGACATTGATACCCTAAACAATGAGACCTGGTTTAAGATTCTTCTGGGCCAGCAGAGCATCGACACTTGGGGCGACTACCTCGCCTCTATCCGGGAAATGGGCATCGACGAGTACATTGCAATCTATCAGACCGCGCTGGATCGCTATAACCAGAGATAACAGGAATCCCTGATCCAATTTTGATGGTTTGGGCAGTCATAAAACGAATCTTGCAATCCGACTTCCGGTTCTGTATGCTAATGGCAGAAAATGTGATTAGGAGGATTCTATATGTCCAAACGATATGAGCTGCTGCTCTCCCCCCTTCAGGTTGGCAGTGTCCTGCTGAAAAACCGTATGGTTTCCACTGCCGGTATCCCGCATATGCTGCAAGGCACAGAGGAATATCCTACGGATCGCTTGATCTCACACCTGGCCAACCGAGCCAAAAACGGCGCCGCCGCGGTTTATCTGAACTTCGCCATGCGTACGGACGAGGGACCCGGCGGCCCGCCTCAAAAGCCCGGCGAAATTGACATGACTTTTCCCCCCCACGACACTGCGGTGAACATTGCCAAAACCAGCGCCCACAACTACCTCTGTCAGACGATTGACGCCATCCGCTATTATGAGTCCATTGCGATTACGCAGCCCATGGGCTCCTTCACCCGGAACGACATGCCGGGCGGCCCTGCCAAGGACGGCACCCCTCAGCACGGCGGCGGTCCCATGGCCATGCCCTCCGACCCCATGGAACAGCTTCGCCAGGAACAGGAACAGTGCCGCGGCCGCAGCGTGGATCACATCACCAAAAAGCAGATTCAGGAATTCATTGACTCTGTTGTAAAAAATGCAAAAATCCTAAAGCAGTTTGGCTTCGAGATGTTCTCCTTCCACAACGCCTATCACAACGGCACCATGGCGGAATTCTGGTCCACCCATACCAATCACCGTACCGACGAATACGGCGGCTCCGTCATGAACCGCGCCCGCCTGATGATTGAAGTCATGGACGCAATGAAACAGACCTTTGGCAAGGATTTTCCCATAGAGGTGCTGATCTCCGTGGACGGTCTGGGCGTCAACCGGAACGACACCTTTGAGCTGGCAAAGCTTTTGGAAGGAAAGGTCGATATTCTCCATGTTCGCCACGGGGACAAGGACCCTCAGCATCCAATCGGGTTTACCTCTTCCAGAGCGGTTCCCTGTCCCAATTTGGATGCGGCTGCGGCGCTTAAGGACTCCATTATGCGCCGCGGCGGCTCCATCAAAGTCGGCGTATCCGCCGGCCTTCAGAACCCGGATTTCAACGAAAAGATCCTGCGGGAACAGAAAGCCGACATCATCTGCATGTCCCGGGCCTGGATCTGCGACAGCGAGTACGGCGAAAAAATCTACGCCGGCCGCGGGGAGGACGTAACGCCCTGCATTCGCTGCAACAAATGCCACGTTCCCAACGACTCCGACAAATTCCGCTCCTTCTGTTCCGTCAATCCCAAAATCGGCATCGAATTCAAGCTGGATCAGGTCATCGCGCCCGTCACCAGAAAGAAAAAAGTGGCCGTGGTCGGCGGCGGCCCAGCCGGCATGAAATGCGCCATCACCTGCGCCCAGCGTGGCCACGACGTGACGCTGTATGAAAAATCCGGCCAGTTGGGCGGTCAGCTGTTTCATGCGGACTACGCCAGCTTTAAATGGCCCCTGGCTGATTTTAACCACTGGCTGATCCGTCAAACCTATCAAAACGGCGTCACCGTGCGGCTGAACACGGAGGCCAGCCGTGAAATGCTGGAACCAGAGGGTTATGACGACGTTGTCGTAGCCATCGGCCCCAAGTTCAAAACGCCCCGTCTTCCCATTGCAGAGGGCACCAAAACCATGCTCTGTGTAGACGTTTACGGTCACGAGGACGAGCTTCCCCATGATATCGTGGTCATCGGTGGCAGCGAGACCGGCACGGAAACTGGAATGCACCTGGCCCAGCGGGGGCACCATGTCACTGTGATGACAAGGCAATCCATGCTGGCGCAGGACGCGCCCCATGCCCATTTCGTCGTAATGATGATGGACACCTATGAACACCTAGAGGGATTTGACTATGCCCGGTACATTCAAAAATATGTCAGCGTTGACTCCAACGGCGTCACCTATATTGACCGCGACGGCAACGAACAATTCGTTCCGGCGGATCTGGTGGTACTCTCCGGGGGCGTTGAGCCGGTTCCCGACCAGTGCGCAAAATTCTATGGTTCCGGAGACCATGTCCACTATATCGGCGACTGCTATCGCCCCGGCGACGTCCATAAGGCTGTCACCGCTGGCTTTGCAACCGCCAATCAGATTTAATGAAAGACGTTCAGGCGGCCATTGGAACTCCAATGGCCGCCTTTCTTCGATATAAAGGGAGTTTTTTATTTATTTTCTGGGAGGCGGGCCGCCCGGCTTGCCAGGGCCGCCTGGATGTCCGGGGCCTCCTGGACCTCCAGGTCCACCCGGGCCCCCTGGGTCTCCCGGTCCTCCCGGTCCTCCCGGCATTCCCTGATCCACCAGAATCATTACAGCCGGCTCATCCCCGGGATTCTCCATGGTGCGTTCCTCCATGGCTTCAAAGCAGGCCGCGTCGCCTGGGCCCATCGTAAAGTGCTGATCCCCGCATGTGACGTTCAAGCTGCCGCTGATGACCAGACACAGGTTCTTAACCGGCGTGCCTCCGGCACGGACGGAATGCGGCGCCTGCTCCGACCAGATCAGATTGACGCCTTCCATCAGGCCCTGATACCGGTAAAGCTCTGCATCTCCATGGGGGGAGATCGGCGTAATATCTGCTTTTTTCAATTGTTTCATGCTCTATCCTCCTCAGCGTTCCAGATAGCGGTCATAAGCAGTCTGGTAGATTGCCGTGCACTCGTCAATGCCCATTTCCTTGCAGGTATCCACAAAGGTATCCCACTGCTCCATGGAATTTTCGCCCACCACAAACCGCAGAAGTTCGGTCTGCGCATAGGTTCCAATGTCCGTATACTTCGTATAGAATGCATCGCTTTCTTCCGTGGTCATCGTCACAGCGTCTGAAATATTGCTCTCGCTGCCACCATAAGCGGATTCCCACACCGCTGTGCAGGCGATGACCTCTTCCGAATACACGTTGTCCCGAATGATTCTGGGGTCGCCAAAGGTGGGAACACTGGCGGCACAATACATAATCCGCGCCAGCTGGAAGATGAAGCCGTCCGGATTGTTATAGATGACGTCCGTATAGACAGGCTCTCCGTTTTCCATGGTATAGCTGACGCCCTCCACACCGTACCGGGCCAGCATCAGCCCATCTTCGGTGCTCCAGAAGTTCAGCCACTGCAGCGCCAATTCCCAGTTATCGCTGGTGGCGCTGACGCTGGCATTGCCCGCGGAGCCGGGGTCGTCGTCATAGAACGTCAGCAGGCTTCCATCACTGGGCAGAGCATCCGGCAGCGCCGCGCAGGCAAAATTCGGATCAGCCGCCTGCTTGGGATAGTCCACCAGGTTGTTCATCACAGTAGTCCAAATGCCCGCCTGACCGTTCAAAATCACGGACGTATTCGCAGTGTCAGTCATGTCACTGGACCGGTTGAAGAAATCTCCGCCGATCAGCCCTTCTTCAAACCACTGCGCCAGGGTCGCGATATATTCCTGGTACCCCTCCGAGGTAAAGCAGCATACCACATTCCCATCCTCTAAATAGAAACTGAGGCTGCTTGCATCGTCCACATTGAAGCTAGTGCTGCCAAAGGCATAGGACAGATTGGACTTCAGGTTCGCGCTGAGCATGAACGGGTCTGAGATTCCATAATTGGATTTGAAAGCCGTCAGCACATCATGATAGTCATCAACGGTTTTGGGCATCTCCAGCCCCAATTCCTCCAGCCAGTCCTGGCGGATGAAATTGCCCTGGGACAGGCCAAGTTCTACGGCGTTAAAGCTGTAAATGGCGCCGATGGTTCCATCGTCCGTAGTGGCGTATTTGACCCATTTGTCGTTGGTCACAAACTCCCGGTAGTAATCCGGCAGATATTCTGCCATCAGGTCCGTCAGATCCAACAGGATTCCATCCCGGATTCCCGCAGCCACGCCGCCGTTATAAAAGGTTGCCGCCGACGAGAGAATATCATAGCTGGTTCCGGAGGCCACCATCAGATTGAACTCTGTCGCGGCGCTCTCCTGAGAACAGGAGATATACTCCACCGGAACTCCGGTAAACTCCTCCGCCGCCGCATAAGCCGGGTGGTCCAGATAGGTGCTGTAGCACATGCTCAAGGCCGGCATCCAGGGCAGCCAATAGGTCAGCGTCGCGCCGCCCGGGTCCAGCGGATATGTGATGGACCCCAGCTCCATCTCGACGGCAGACGCCTCTTCCGCACCGGAAGGTTCCTCTGCGGATATGTCCGCCGGGGCCGACGTGGTCTGGCTGGTGGTCGGTTCAGCCTGCGGCTCCGTTACAGAGGGGGAATCCTCGATCCCGGAGGATTGCTCGGACTCGGCCGAGGTACCCGTGCCGCATCCGGCCAGCATGGTCAGTAGCAAAACGGCAGAAAGCAGCAAGGAACAAATTCTTTTTCGTTTTCTCATGGGGATTCTCCTTTCAAATATGTTGATCACGTGATGGTTTTGTGATGATTTCATCATACACGGACTTTTGCAACTGTACAAATACTCAAAATACATAGGGTATAACTTGAAGTTATTGTGAAAAATTACTATATAGCTGAAAAATCCGTTTCTTTTTTCTTGCCACACGCATGAAAGACTTGTAAAATGAATAAAAAGGAGGGATCTCCATGGATCATCATCTGCTTCCGCCGAAGCAGGTGCAGTTCGTCCGCGACACAGTACAAACCGCCCTGCTTCAGAGGCTCCTGCAGGGCCGCGCCAGAGAAACCGACGATTTGCCCGAACTGCTCCAAACTTTCGGCCTGCGGTTTTCTTCCGAGCAGTTCGCCGTTCTGGGGCTTCGGCTGTGCGGGGAGGGCCGCGCGGATTTCGGCGCAGCCTGGACGCCGCCGCCGGAACCGGATCTCCACGGTCTGGCGCTGGACTTCCTGCGCTCCATCCCCGGCTGGGACGCCTGGGGACTTTTTCAAGACGATCTGTTCTTTGCCGTGCTGTGCCGCAAGGGACAAAACGGCGATTCTCCCAGGGCCATCGCCCGCCAGCTTGTGGCCCGGCTCTCCCCGCTCCATCCGGTATCCGTGGCAGTCAGCACGGAAAAGCATGGCCTCGGCGGCATCAACGACGCCTATTACGAGGTGCTAGAAGTGTTAGGCGTCATTGATATGCAGGATCGGCGCAACGAGGCCCTGTCCTATGGGGATCTGGACGCCATGACCTACCGCCAAATGGACACCACCTTTGAACGGGACCGACGGCTCATCAACCGCGTGCTGGAAGGCGATCGCAACGGCACGCGCTCCGCTTTGACCCGCATGGAACACTCCGGGGCCCTGGACGGCCGAAATACGCTGATGCTGGAAAAGCGCCGGCTCCTGGGCCTGCTGAACCAGATGACGCAGGAAATCACCGACGGCGCAAACCCCGATTTTCTGGCAGAGCTGGACACCTTCTCCCGGATCATGGACGCCCCTGCCGCAGAGCAGCTCCACGCGGCGTTTCAGTCTCTGGCGCTGTCCCTGTGCGACTATTACGCCCGGGAACAGGCCGCCCTGGGGCCAAGCCGCGCCGCTCAGGTGGCCTCCTATATTGACAAGCACTATGCGGATCCCGCGCTCAGCATCGACCAGCTCTCCGGCATTTTTAAAATCAGCCCATCCTATCTCTCCCGGATCTTTAAACGGGAAAAGGGCACTGGCATCCTGCCCTATCTCCAGGAAAAACGCATTGCCCAGGCCCGCACTCTGCTGGGCAGCACCAACCTCCGCATCCGGGAAATCGCCCTGCGGGTCGGGTTTTCCAGCGACCAGACGTTTACCCGCACCTTTAAATCCGTCACCGGTCTCACCCCTACCGCCTACCGGGACAGCTAGGGTTCAGATTCTGCCGGGATTTGGTCAGTTTCTGCCGGTTTACAGAAAAACCTCCTGTTCCGTATACTGAATGTATACAAAAAACAGGAGGTTTAATTATGAAACGTATCCTTGCACGTCTTCTCTGCGCAGCCATGCTGCTGGGCCTTTGCGCCTGCGGCGGCCAAACCGCCGACAGCGCTCCCACATCCTCCGCCGCGCCCTCGGACACAACGCAGGACTCTGCGCTGCATACCGAACCCGCCGAATCCATCGTGGAATCCGCTGCGGAACCGGATTCCCAGACAGAGACTCAGCGGGACGTGATCTCCTATCCTCTCTCCGGCGACAATCTGACCATCACCATGAGTTTTGACATGCCCGGCGGCGTAGGAACACGATTTACCGACTTCAACGAGCACATCATCTTTCAGGCGGTAGAAGAACGTACCGGCGTCCATGTGGAATTTGTATCCTCCGGCGGCATGGGCGACGCGGAGGCCCTCACCCTATGGGCCGCCGCAGGCGAACTGCCAGACCTGATCCCCAATGCCGCCTCCAACTACCCCGGCGGCGGCGAAGTCGCGGTGGCTGACGAAATCCTGATGGACATATCAGAATACCTGGAATATGCACCGGACTACAACTACTATCGCACCCGCACCCCGGAAGACGAACGGGACTCCATGACGGACAGCGGCTGTGTTGTGGAGCTGACCTCTTTCTTCAGCGAGGACATCGGCCCTTCCACCGGTCCCATGATCCGACAGGACTGGCTGGACGCCCTGGGCCTGGACACCCCCGTCACCTATGACGACTGGCATCAGGTCCTCACTGCTTTCAAAAATGAGTACAATCCCAACTATACATTCCTGCTGCCCAATACGGTGTCCGCCCAAAACAACTATTTTGCCTCCGGCTTCGGCGTCCTCAGCTATACCGCAAACGCCCGGGGCCGTGTCACCGATCCCTTTTACCAGGTGGAGGGCGAGGCCAAATTCTCCCTGCTGGAACCGGCGTTTCTGGAGTACGTCACTCTGCTGAACCAGTGGTATTCCGAGGGCCTCATCAGTCCCGACTTCATCAGCTATGACGCCGACACCAACGGTCCCAGTCTCACCGGATATGTGACCTCCGGCCAAACGGGGATCTGGTTTGGCGACGTGAGCCAGATGGCCGCCTATCAGGAGGGGGCAAATGATCCCGCTTTCTCCTGCGTGGCCATCACGGACCCGGTGAAAAACGAAGGGGACATCACCCATTTCGACTCCGACCGGACGGGCCTCACCAGCTACTCTGTGGCCGCTACCTGCGAAAATCCAGAGATCGTGATGCGCTGGATCAACTACTGGTTCACCGACGACGGGATTTTACTGGCCAACTATGGAATTGAAGGCCAAAGCTACACCATGGATGACAGCGGAACGCCTCAGTATACGGAACTGATGACGAACAACCCGGACGGCGACACCTTCAAGACCTGCCAGCTGCTCTACACCATGGTCATGGTTCCCACCGTCGTGGACACCAGAGCCTCCTTCACGCTGTACAACGATGCGCAGAAGGAAGCCCAGAGCATCTGGTCCTCCAATATTGACGACGCCTATGTCCTCCCGGATATCACCTTCACCGAGGCGGAGAGCAACGAGCTGTCCTCCATCTATTCGGATCTGTCCACCATGATCTCGGAGAAACTCATCCAATTCATCATCGGCGACGAGCCGCTCTCCAGTTGGGATTCCTTTGTAGCGGACATGGAGGCCATGAACGCCGGCCGATGCATGGAGCTGTACCAGGCTGCGCTGGACCGCTACACCCAGCGCGAATCCCAATCATAAAAGAACTTTTCCAAAGGAGCTTTTTCATGTCAAATCGTTATGCTGCAATGCTTTCTCCTCTTCCAATCGGCAACGTCCTGTTGAAAAACCGGATGCTCGCTTCCGCCGCCACCCCGCACTTTATCCAAGGTACAGAACCCTTTCCCACAGAAAAGTGGATCACCCTGATGGCAAATCGTGCCCGAAACGGCGCGGCCGTGGTACACATCAACCATCTGGAACATCCCCGCCCCGTGCAGTCGGATCTCAAGCTGGTAAATGTAACGCCCGCCCATTTCTCTACGCTGGATATCGGGAGTCCTTCCACCCACAACTATCTCTGCCAGATGATCGACGCGATCCAGCTCTACGGCTCCATCGCCACGACCAGTCCCATGGGGCTCCAGCTGCGCCCCCATATGGACGAGCCTTTTGTGCCCAAACCTGGCGAGGGCGGCCCTGGCTCCAAGCCGGTTTGCGACGACCTCAGCAAAAAAGACATGCAGATGCACATCGACTCTGTTGTGGAGGAGGCCGTACTGCTGAAAAAGCTTGGCTTTGAAATGTTCTCTCTGCACAACGCCTATCGCAACGGTCCCGTGTCCCAGCTGCTCTCCCCGCTCTGCAACCACCGCACCGACGAATACGGCGGCTCCGTCCGAAACCGCGCTCGACTGCTGCTGGAAATTTTTGATGCGCTGAAACAGACGCTGGGTCGGGACTTTCCTCTGGAGTGTCTGGTCAGCGGCGAGGAGGCCGGCGGCATTACAATCCAGGATACCATCGAATTGAGCCGCTATGCCGAAGGCCTCATAGATCTGCTGACCATCCGCCACGGCGATCAGGACCCACAACATCCCATCGGGCTGACCTCCTCCCGGCAGCATCCATGTCCAAATCTGGACGCTGCTGCGGCGGTGAAGGCCGACGTGCTTGCTCGGGGCGGAAAGCTGCTGGTGGGCGTGTCGGCGGGACTCCAAAATCCGGACTTCTGCAACAAGATCATTCAGGAACGCAAAGCCGACATACTCTGTATGGCCCGGGCATTCATCTGCGACAGCCAGTATGGCGAAAAGATTGCCCAGGGCCGGGGCGAGGACGTACGCCCCTGTATTCGCTGCAACAAGTGCCACGTCCCCAATGATTCTGATAAATTCCGCTCTTACTGCTCCGTAAATCCCGTCATTGGCCTGGAAGATAAGCTGGACCGGATGTTCCCCGCAAAAACCACACCCAAGAAGGTCGTCGTGGTGGGCGGGGGACCCGCCGGCATGGTTACCGCCATTACAGCCGCCCGATGCGGCCACAGCGTCACCCTGATGGAGCAGGCTTCTCATCTGGGGGGACAGCTTCTCCATGCGGACTGGGCCGATTTCAAATGGCCGCTGGCGGACTACAAGGACTACCTGATCCGTCAGATGGATCAGGCCGGCGTCCGCGTCATGCTGCACACAAAAGCCACCCCGGAAACCGTATCTGCGCAAAGGCCCGACGCCGCAATCATTGCCATCGGCCCTGTGTTTCGCCGGCCGGAGATTCCCGGCGCCCGGGGTGAAAATGTGCGGGTTCCCATAGAGGTCTTTGGCCATGCGGAGACGCTCCCCCATTCCATCGTCATTCTGGGGGGCAGCGAAACCGCCGTGGAAACCGGCCTGTATCTGGCCCGCAGCGGGAAGCAGGTAACGGTACTCTCCCGGCAGCATACACTGGCCAGCGATGCGCCCCATGCGCATTATGCCAGCATGCTTGCGGACGCCTATCGGAACCAACCTGGTTTTTCATGGGAGACTGAAGTGCAGCAATACTGTGCAATCACACCGGACGGTGTAACTTATGTAAACCGCGCTGGAGAAACCGTACAGCGAAAGGCTGAATTGGTCGTCTGCGCTACGGGAACGGCGCCCCGGCTCTCTGAAGCCGCAGCATTCTATGGATGCGCGGATACTGTGCGCTACATTGGAGACTGCAATCGCCCCGGCGACGTGCACAAGGCCGTTACCGCCGGATGGAGCGCTGCAAAATTGCTGTAAAATGGACATCTTCGAGGACGCTGCCGTCTGGCAGCGTCCTTTTTTTACAAGGTATATTATGCCTTCCACTGAGACAAAATTTATAAATGCCCGATACTTGTCATTTCTGGACGGCTATGCTATAATGTCTTTCGGTTATGGGCCGGTAAAATTACCGGCCTGCTGCATCCGCAGCAGGCAACAAAGTAGGATGTGTATTGGAAAATGAGTAGAAAAAGTAGAATCGATATGCAGTGGCTCCAACGGGTTCTCATCATTGGCGTGCTGGATATCCTCTGTATTGCCGGTTCTTTTTTTATGGCGTTGTGGCTGCGGTTTGAGTTCAGCTTTGAGGCCATTCCGAAAAACTATTTAGGAACCTATCTCCATATCATCGGCCCCTGGATTGTAATCTGCATCGTGGTCTTTTCACTGTTTCATCTATATAACAGTATTTGGAGTTTTGTGAGCGTAGATGAACTGTTTCGCATGATTCTGGCCCACGGCGTTTTATTGGTGGTGGGTGTGGCCTGCATTTTGATTTTCGACATCAACATGCCCCGCTCGTTTTACTTTGCGGGATTTGTCATGAGTTTTATTTCCACCACTGCGCTCCGGTTCTCCTATCGTTTCCTGCGGCAGCTGAAATCCGAGGTCTTTGTTACAAGGCGTAAGTCCCCCCGCGAAAATATTATGATTATTGGCGCAGGCGAGGCCGGACGTTCGCTGATCCGCGAAATTTCCACCAATCCGCATCTCAACGGCCGCATCGCCTGTATCATTGACGACAACCCCAGCAAGCGCTACCGCTTCCTGGAGGGCATAAAGGTTGTGGGGAATCGCAGCGATATCCCAGAGGCTGCAAAACGGTATCAAATCGACAAGATCATTTACGCCATCCCCACCAGCTCCGGCCAAAGCCGCAAGGAAATTTTGGACATTTGCAGTACCACAGGCTGCAAGATCCAGGTTGTTCCCGGCATGTACCAGCTGGTAAACGGCGAAGTCAGCGTCAGCAAACTCCGGGATGTGGAGCTTCAGGATCTCCTGGGCCGGGAACCCATTCAGGTGAATCTCCACGAGATCTGTCAGTATATCTCCGGCAAGGTGGTTATCGTCACCGGCGGCGGCGGCTCCATCGGCAGCGAGCTTTGCCGGCAAATTGCAAAAAGCAATCCCAAGCAGCTGATTATCTTTGATATTTACGAAAATAACGCCTATGATATCCAGATGGAATTACGGCATACCCATCCGGAGCTGAATCTGGTGGTATTGATTGGTTCGGTTCGCAATACCGCACGGCTGGACTATATCATGAATAAGTATCGCCCGGAACTAGTCTTTCATGCGGCTGCACACAAACACGTCCCCCTGATGGAGGACAGCCCCAACGAAGCCATTAAAAACAATGTGTTCGGCACCTATAAAATGGCGCAGGCTTCTGTAAAATACGGCGTTAAGAAATTTGTACTCATTTCCACTGACAAGGCCGTCAACCCCACCAACATTATGGGCGCCTCCAAACGCCTGTGTGAAATGGTGATTCAGATGATGAACCGGCAGGCTCCCGATACGGATTTTGTCGCAGTACGATTTGGAAACGTTCTGGGCAGCAACGGCAGCGTGATTCCGCTGTTCAAAAAACAGATCGCAGAAGGCGGCCCCGTAACCGTAACCCATCCGGAGATCACCCGGTTTTTCATGACCATTCCGGAAGCTGTATCCCTGGTTTTGCAGGCCGGCTTCTACGCCAAGGGCGGCGAAATCTTTATTCTGGATATGGGGCAGCCGGTTAAAATCGACACAATGGCAAGAAATCTGATCCGCCTCTCCGGCCATGAGCCGGATGTGGACATCAAAATTGTCTATACGGGCCTTCGTCCCGGGGAAAAGCTCTATGAGGAAATCCTCATGGCGGAAGAAGGGCTGACGGAAACGGCAAACAAACTGATTCACATCGGACATCCGATTGAAATGGACGACGAGAGGTTTGTCGAACAGTTAAAACGATTGGATGCAGCCTGTAGAGTAGAGGTTGAGAATATAAAAGATATTGTGGCGGAGATCGTCCCCACCTATCATCCTCAAAAGTAACGGCATATGAAAGGCGCCTGGGTTAAACCCAGGCGCCTTTCAACTTTTCTATTCCGTTTTTCCTTATGGTGCTGTGACCGTTTCTCCGGCGTAAACCTGTGCAATCAGGCTTTTCGCCGTCTCCACCGTGGATTCATCCGGCACCATCACATAGGCATATTGGCTCATGGAATATGGGATCTGGCTGTCGCCTGTTCCGTCCACACTGTAGCTGACAATATTCCATTCGCCGCCCTGATCCAGCTGTTCCCGGACCAACGTGCTGATGGTATCGTACGGTACGCTGGTTTCAAAACTTCCCTCCAGCGCACTGAGCACAGTCGTATAATTCATCAGGAGCTGCGGCGACAGGGCCTTGTTGATGACCCCCCTGATCAGCGCCAGCTGATTTCTGCCCCGCTGCCGGTCACCGGAGGCGAAGGCGTAACGCTCCCGGACGAATTCCAGCGCGGCCTTGCCGTCCAGCTCGTTGGATCCCTCTGCAAAGGTGTAGTTATCCGTACTGAAAGCCACCTCTGAGTTCACAGTCACGCCGCCCAGCGCATCAATGATCTCTACAAATCCGCCAAAGTTCACCCGGAAATAGTAGTCCACGTTCACGTTGTACAGCATCGCCAAGGTATCCATGCAGACGTTGACACCGTAAATTCCCGCGTGGGTCAGCTTATCCTTGGCTCCGTTGGAAATGGAGAGCGGCACATAATAATCTCTGGGGGTTGAAATCAGCACCACCTGCTTGGTGGCCGTATTGATGGAAGCCAAGATATTCACATCGCTGCGGCTCTTCTCCGTGAGTTCCCCTCTGGTATCGATACCGCTGATAAACACAGTGAAAATCATGCCGTCCTGCTGCTGTCCTTCCGTCTCTTCCGTGACGCCCGTCAGACGATCCTCCGGAACCTCCGAAGGAGTTACCGTCTCCTCCACCTCGCGCTCCACGTAGGTCATCTGTACCTCGCGGATCCTGGACTCGGCATCCTCATAGCCTTCCATCTCCTGCAGCAGTCCAATATAGGCGCTGTTCACAATAATGGCATCCACTTCAGAGGAGAACAGCCCATCCATCAGTTGCGGCAGTCCGTCGTATGTCTGCGTGTTCAGCGTAATCCCGAATTCCTCATTGATCTGTGCAATCGCCTCGTCGGTATTCTCCCGGTCCTGCTCCGCCAGAATCCCATAGGTATAACTGGCTGCCACCGATGAAAAATCATTGGCATCGTCGGCCCGCACATAAATGCCCACTGCAGCTGTCTCGGTCCGGACGGTTGTGATATTTTTCACGGTGCTCACAGTCCTGAACACATAACTCGTGCCAATCCCAAACACCACACACATCAGCACACTCAGGACGATGCCCGTTATGTATCGTCCCCGATACCGCGACTTCCATGTCAGCAGCCCCACCAGCACTACAATCAGCACCAGTGCCAGGATAATCACTGCGATCAGTTTTCCCGGAAGCATCTGCGTGGAAATGACGGAAATTGCAAAAATAAACGCCAAAAATGCGCACAGCAGTGTGGCTACTTTACCCACGAACCAGTCTACACTTCGCGGGTGTCTTCGTCTTCTTCGATTGTTTTGCATAGAAATCACTCATTTCTATTGAAATTGGCTTAGGCCAATACCTGTCTACAGGTTCCAGCATAGTATTCCCTTGAAACTAGACGTTGCAGGCCCTTAAAAGTCTGTATATACCTATTTTCCCGTTGGCTGAAAGGCTAAGCCGCTATGCAATTCAAAAATACATAGAGAAATTATAATACATGAAACGGCAAATTGCAACCATATCAGCTATACATTGACAATACAAACAGATTCAGATAGACGACTCTCTTCTATTATACAGTGTTTCTTCCGAATATCTGATAATGGAACAGCTCAACCCCAGCGAACACAAAAATTAAGGTAAATGGCCAAACTACACACTTTTTTCATCTATTCCATCTCTTGGAAGGTCTCGTAGTTTCCGAGCAGGATTGCCAACTAGTATACAATTACCTTCCGGAAAGCTCTTGGTCACAACGGCACCGGCCCCGACAACTGTTCCATCACCAAGCGTGACTCCGGGTAAAACAACGCTGTTCATTCCCAACCAGCACCCCTTGCCGAGAGTAATCGGTTTGGGCAGCTCATGGGCATCCAAATTCCCCACCACATGGTTGGAAGTAATGAGGCCCACATTCGGAGCAATATAGGTACCTTTTCCAATGGTAATTGTGCCAATAGCCTGATAATATATTCCACTTGACTGAAAGTTATTCAGGTCGTCTGGGTCAAACTGAATATTCTCCGGCAGGACCATGCTAATTTTAGGGGATACCGGAAAGCGTGCCTCCATATTCATGCGCAGCAAAATTCGAGCCACAGCATCGTGTGTGACCCAAACCCAGCCACTGGCACACAGCCCATGAAGTTTACCTTCAAACCAGCGTCCTGTCAAATACTTCTTATTATAAAAAACAGTGCAAACAAATGACCCCAAAAGAAAAACCAACAACCTTTCAGTTCTTTTTTGACATAGCAAGCATTCCGTCAGTTTTTTCCAGCATTCAGGTTTCGCCACGCCCGCAAAGCCGGCTTCCGCATCAAGGCAGCATATAAAATGGCCCACACGGCGCCCAGTACCAGTGACTCAACAAGACTTCCCACTATTTGTTCCAGCGGCAGAACCTGCTTCAGCATAGCAAAGCAACAGGCCAGCAAGATATTGACCAAGCTGATCTTGGCAAGGTTCTTCCAGGGAAATACCTTACGAAAGGGAACCCCTACCTCCTTGGCAGTAAGCACCAATTGTCCAATATTAATAATACTTATGGATAAAAATGTAGCAACAGCTGGACCAATCATTCCCATTGCCCAGTATAACACCGGATTTAGTATGATGTTGAATACCAGGGACGCAATACTACAAAGAAAAATGAGGCGGCTTTTTCCCATCGCGTTCAAAATGATGCCGAAATAGGTGCATCGAAGAAGCAGAACCAAGGTGTAGACTCGAAAAACGGAAAGGCCGGAAAGGTATTTCTCAGAATACAGCAGCGACATGACATCCGGTGCATACGTAAAAACACCGGCCACAAAGAGACAAATACACAGAAAAGAAAGCTCCACAGCATTTCCCCACAAGGAAACTGCCTCCTTCCCTTCCCCTTTTTTGAGCATCTTGGCCAATTGAGGCAACAAAACTGCTGTGATGGATGTGGCAATGATAGTCAATGGAAGTTCTTTGGAAGCGTTAGTGTATACGGCAAGATCCTCCGTCGACATCAGCCGACCAATTAGCAGTTTGTCAATCTCAATATTCAGAGTTCCCACAACACTTGCAAGGCCCAGCGGAATGGAAAAAACAAAAATTTCCCGAATCATCTTCTTGTCGAAGGAGAACCTTAGCCCACCGCCCAGCCAAGCAGCGATCAGATAAACAGAGATTCCAAAAGCAGCACAAACCGCCATATACAATTGCATATATGCAGAAAATCCCAGTCCCAGCCATTGAATCACAACTACGGTTCCTAAGAGGCACAGACTGTTGATCAGGCGATACGCCATCAGAAACCTGGTACGCTGATAGACTACCAGAACATTCTCCACACTGGAAGAGATTACACTGGACCAAGGATACAATGCAAGAAAATAAATAAACCCTCGAATCGTTTGGTTATCAAAATATGCCTCGATCAAGGGCACCGCAAGTACAAGTGCACCACCCATGACAACACTAAGTATCGTGCTGAGGGTATAGTAAACGGACAAAAACTTCCGTCGCTGTTCCTGAGTTTCCGCTCTGGCCAGAAAATAGTTGATGCTATTTGGCAGCCCCAGCATAAACAGAGAGGATACCAGGTTCACCACCAACAGAAGTTGGGAGTACGTACCATACTCTGTAAATGTCCGGAAACGAGAAAGCAGCATCGTTGTGAGCATGGATATACACAAAGAGATGACCTTAGAAACCGTCAAATGAACCGCATTCATTCCAATTGAGTGTGATTTTGAGGCAGGATGTTTCACGATTTGATTTCCTCCTTCGTTTAAAATCTGAAAAGAGCGGCTCCTGTGGCACGCTATACTAAATAAAGCAGTTTTCTGCCGTCCTAAGGTACGATGTATCTATATCAGTTTAAAGGAATCTGAATCATTTCTATATCATCAAAAACATATAACGACCCAGTAACCGGGTCTTCTGTAAGATGGGTCAAAAATGTAAAGCCATCTGCAATCGTTTTGGTTTGAAGTGTATTTGAATCAATAGACAGAACTGCCGTATCACTGATACCTAAAAGTCTACCTTCTGTAGTGGTTATTATCTCCTTAATCCCAGAATTCAGGTTAGTTTCTAATGCCTGACCAGTTTCTGCATCAAAAGACAGCAAGTGTGACGCTTGCGTTACACAATATACACGCCCTTGCTGTTCTGCAATGGATGGAATTTTTTTGCTCTCTTCGTCAGGGATAATGTCCAGCAAAATCTTCTCATGCTCAATATCCCAAAGAATCAAGTGAGACGGTTCATCCAAACAGATCGGCGAGGTGTTTTCGCCATAAGGAGAAGTCCCCAGCCATACATTCTTTGGATTTGCAACACTGCATTTTACAGATTGAATGGTATGGCTCGGTACCACATTGAAATCGGTGTACAAGAGGACATCTGCTTCCAAATCATATACAGAAACTGCTCCGCCAAATTGTCCATACATCGGTCCGGAACCGACCACCAGATAACGGCCATCAGCGGTCACCTCCATCTGGGAAGGCCGAC
>CABRZL010000022.1 GCA_902475435.1 uncultured Eubacteriales bacterium
TTAGCAGACAAACCCGCCGCAACGGTCGTCTCCTGCCGTAGAGGCGGCGCTACAGAAACCTTTGCGCAGTTAAACATGTACTATACCATCAACAATATGCCTATCGTTTCCTCTCAATATTGGAATCAGGTTCACGGCACGACTCCGGAACAGGTAGAACAGGACTCTGAAGGTCTACAGACCATGCGAACTTTGGCCGTCAACATGGCTTGGCTTCTCAAATGCATGGAAGCAGGCAAACAAAACGGACTAAATCGTCCCCAGAGAGAAACTCCAATTTTTACAAACTTCATCCGATAACGAAAAGGGCGCGTTGCAGAATAAAAACTGCATCGCGCTTTTTCTGCTAATTGAATACAGATTCAAATAGTGATGGAACGATATAAAGCAAAAGCTTTATCCTATTTATCGATTATTTTTTATTGTTATTCAATAAAAAATAATTGACATTCGAGAATATGCATGGTATTCTATCCCAAGAACAGGAGGAATCTCATATGAACTGGACCCAAAGTAAAAGTGTAACACTCTCTCAATCCTGCGTCATTATCTTCGCCGTAATTCTGGCCGCATTAGACGTGAGCTGTTACTGGTTGGTGGGCTATTTTCTTTCTCTAAGCCGTCTGCTGGATGGTTTATGGGACGGATCAATCCTTATGATACTAATCTACAGTTGCAGCATACCGGCCTGGATAATCCTCTGGTCCCTGTGGAGACTGTTGGGCCGTATTCGGGCTGGATCGGTTTTTGTCACGGAAAATGTTCAGGATATGCGCCGTACAAGTTGGTGCTGCTTTCTGGTAGGACTGATCTGTTTGGTTGGAACTTGTTTCTACTTTGCCCTCTGTCTGATTGCCGCTGCAGCAGCTTTTATGGGCCTGATCGTCCGAATTGTTCGAAATGCTTTTCAGCAAGCCATTTCCATGAAGGATGAACTGGATTTCACCGTATAAGGAGCCCTACTATGGAGATCATTGTAAATTTGGATGTCATGATGGCCCGCCGAAAGATTTCCGCCGGAGAGCTGGCTCAACGGATCGGAATTACGCCAGCCAATCTCTCGATTTTAAAAAATAATAAAGCCAAAGCAATCCGTTTTTCCACGCTGATGGCATTATGCCATGAGCTGCAGTGCCAACCCGGAGATTTGCTGGAATTCCGTGAGAATGAAGGAGGTACCTATGAACGATCATCATTCGCCGGCAAATGAAACTAAATTATCGTACTCGTCCGCATCACCTGAACCCCTGCAATCAATGGATTCTGAAGCGCTATCTCGGCCCGCATCAACCGTCTCCCCGTTCTCTTCAAATCGTCGGGAAGTGGCAGCGGCGCTTCTGAGTTACCTTGCCGCTTGGCTCTATACTTTTATATGGACTTCTACCGAGGCATATGTGCTCGCCTGGATGACCGGATTTGCCGCAGCGTTTACTGTCGGGGTGCTCCTCTACAACCTTGAACGCCCCAGCTCTCGAGAGCATTGGGTTTGGCTGGGCTGTCTTTGGCTCTGTCTGATCTGCGGTCTTCTGGGCCATAACCGGGTATGGGGTGACTATATATATCTTTTTGTCCATTGTTATGCCATCTATTGGGTACTATGCCGATCAGATCGATTGTTAGAGGGCCGTAGTAGCGCATTTCTCCCTATAGACGCCATAAACGGTGCAATTTATTTCCCGTTCACCGCTTTTTTTACGTTTCTGCGGACTAGAGTGCTGGGCTGGGGTCTGCGGCAACGTCGGAAAACAAAGAACATACCACCCCACTCTTTCCGATATATCATACTTGCACTGCTTGTCGCAGCAATACTGTTTGGTTTTGCCGTATATCTATTGGCACAGGCAGACAGTAATTTTGCAGCGTTGCTTCCACAGATCACGTTATGGATCAATGCAGATCGTCTTAGTTCCTATTTTTTACGCTTTTTACTCAGCATTCCCATCGGCGCTTATCTGTTTGGCCTAGTAGTTGGTACCACCCGTCGAGAATCAGAGTTCCTTCAAGTCCAGCGGGATCACATTCAAAGTGGCCTTGCTTCATTGGCTAAGGTTCCCGGAAACGTCTGGACAATATTGATGGGCATCTTTGTGGCTTTGTATCTGTTGTTCTTCTGGATTCAAGGCTCTTATCTATTTGGTGCCTTTGCTCGAAATTTGCCAGACAACTTTACAGTTGCACAATACGCCAGACAGGGATTTTTTGAACTTTGCATCATTATGGCCCTTAATTTTGCACTTCTCTGGGTAGTCCAGTACAGTAGTGCTCTCCCGGTTAACCGCAATCTACCAGAAAAGATCCTCTGCACTGCTCTGTTGGCTGAAAGCATTCTGTTTGCTGTCACCGCGCTATCCAAGCTATATTTATATATCAGCTGTTTTGGCTTCACACCTTTGCGACTCCAAAGTCTTTGGTTAGTATGTGTACTGACTGTCGGTTGCGGCTGTGCCATGGTGAGCCTATGGAGTAGTAAACGTACGATCCGTGTATGGATTTTCTTTACCGGTATTTCTTTGGCCCTATTACATTTATATTGAATCTTTTCGTTATAAGTCTAAAGATTCTCGTACAGTATCCGCAGAATAGAATAAGGAGATATACATGGCAAATATCATTGAGATCACAGATTTTAACGATCCGGCGCTGGATGTCTTTGCCCGGTTGACGGAAGCACAGTTGCGTTCTCGCCGGGAACCGGAGAAAGGAATATTTATTGCGGAAAGTCCCAAAGTGATTTCCCACGCTCTCGACGCCGGATATAAGCCGCTCTCCCTTTTGATGGAACGCCGACAAATCACAGGCCAGGCCCAAGATATTATCGCTCGCTGCGGAAATGTTCCCGTTTATACTGCCGACCGAGAACTACTCGCCAACCTGACTGGTTATCCATTGACCCGCGGCATACTGTGTGCCATGCGCCGTCCAGTACTGTCCAGCATAGAGGCTGTATGCACCAACGCGCGGCGGCTGGCAATCTTGGAAAATATTGTGGATCCCACAAATGTCGGTGCCATCTTTCGTTCCGCTGCTGCACTACAGATGGATGCCGTATTGCTAACACCGTCCTGCTGCGATCCGTTGTGTCGTCGCTCTGTACGAGTCAGCATGGGGACCATCTTCCAGATCCCGTGGATCCGCATAGGAGACAAGGCTACAGACTGGCCTGAACCGGGTATTCATCAGCTAAAATCCATGGGTTTTCGAACTGCCGCCATGGCTCTGTGTAACTGCGCTACCAGTATCAACGATCCCCAACTTATGGCCGAGAAAAAACTTGCTATTATTTTGGGAACAGAAGGCGACGGTTTATCTCCTCACACAATCGCACAGTGCGACTATACTATATACATCCCTATGGCTCACGGTGTAGATTCCCTAAATGTAGCCGCCGCCAGCGCCATTGCCTTTTGGCAACTTGGTACCCATTCTTAACACAGAGCAAACAAAAAGCGTCTACCACTGTCTTCTCTGACATGGTAGACGTTATCCTATAATATGAAAAACGCTGCATTTAGATAAGCTGTGTTTCACAGCACAAACACAGCTTATCTACTTCGTCTCATCTTTTCTTCCCAAGTTCTAACCAGTAAATGCCGAAAGTGTTAAAATACACTTCCGGCATTTACATGGTTATGGAGAAGCAATGTAATTGCCTTCTCAACGGCGATACGAAACCGCAAAAATACAATACACTCTGTTTTTAGTAAAAGCCAGGAACGTCCTTTCCGCTTCAGTCTTTTCCGTTCATTTTATCCAAAAGCAAAAATTATGTTGTGCCCTCTGGCATCCTATTCACAGATTTACAATCTCCAAGTCAGCCAAAACTTTAATCTACTTTTCTCCCATAGACAAAATTGGGGAATCCTTTATTTCCACCCACAGAGATCATACCTTCAATATAACCGTCCTTATCTACCTTGGCCCAGATTTCCCAGCGGCCAGGCCCTGCGGGAAAATCCACTTTAAAATATTCGTCTCCTGTATAGTAGCCGAAATTGATCGGGCTACCATTGGCATCCCCGGAGAGCGTTCCATCCGGATTTGGGGTAAAATGGAACGTCATCTCCCCTTCAAAGAAATTCTCCCCAGGCTGACCATAGTCTTTCAGTTCCACTTGCGGTGCCGGAGGCGTAGGAGGTGGACCACCTGCTCCTTCAGGAGGGCCGCCTGCGGGCGGCCCTCCTTGGAAGTCAGGTCCATGCACCAGCGTTGGATTTGGAATCCACATTTTTACAAAATATGTTCCAGAAATCGCCATACCGCTACCTCCTTATGCATTCCGGGAAGGCAGTTTAATTGTTGCGCCGCCCTCTTCATAAATCTCGTCGTCGTTAATTGTGGTGATCCAGAAGCCTAGCTCTACAAAATGCTCGCCGTCTTTCTCATATTTATCATAAACCTGAGAATGGATCTTCATAACGTCGTACTGCAGTCCGTGCGTATTGCACTTCTTTCCCTTCATGCACGGAATCTTCTCAATCATCTCCGAAACCGCTGTGTTCTTCGGGAACGCAAACCCCTGTTCCACCGGATCAGTCATAATTCCCCAACGGATATTTTGAATCCAACCATGGGTTCCCATCCAGTTATTGATATGATGAATTGCAAAGTCACGCCCCAGGAAATTGATAAAGATGGAACGTTTGGTCTCTTTGGGTGGAGCACCAGCACCAGGAGGCGGCCCCATCTTGGCCCGAGGATCGTCATAGGGCGGAACTTCGGGATCCCACTCGTGCATATCTTCAGGAACATAGACACCAAACTTTGGATCTCGTGTCATCTTAGCGCGTACCGCAGGATCTGCCAGTTCCTTCATGGTGCGGCTTCCTCCCACAGCCATACCATATGGAGGTGTTGGATTACAGGATGCATGTATAGGCCCATCAATGGTCACATTGGGCATATCGCCCACATTGACGTCCTCCCAGTAGAGAATCTTGTCTCCCCGGTAGTCTTCTTTGGCCCAGGTATCAAAAATCTGCTGCCAATCCTCATCGGTATAGTAATGCACAGGGCGGGTCCACCAGTCGGGGCTTTCCCAGCCACGCGTGCCAGGCGCCATATCGGCCGGATCCTCATAGCTCTTGAGGTTCTCACGGGCAGAGAACATCACGCCGATCACCTTTTCCCCATCCTGATTGTACACTGAACCATAGCACTTTAGCACCAAATTCCGGTAAATGCTACCCTCTTTTGGCGTTAAATCAATCATTTCCAGCTTATCCTTAACCAGATACAACGTGTCACCAGCATAGACGGGCTTTAGCTGCTCAATCTCATGATGTAGTCCCGTAACAGCCAAGAAATCCCGGGCCTTTCCGTTAAAAGCCGTCAGGAAGCTGTCATCATGCGCCGCAAAAGCAGGCATCGCAATTTTCGCCTTATAACCAAGACTTCTGGCGTAGTCGTCATCTGTATAGAGCTTGTTGTCAGGGTCGTATTTCTTTGCATTGTAGAGCATCATATCTTCCTTGACTTCCAACACATTGGAAAAGCCCTGCGTGCCTTTTTCAATTTTGCCGGAAATCAATGCCTGTACATCAATTGGGCCGCGATCCTCCAGTTCTTTAATTTTTGCCAAATATTCTTCAGCATAAGGTTTTTCCCGCTCCGTCCAGACACCGGGATAAACGGTAACGAATTTTCCAGTACCCATACAAACCATTCCTTTCAAAAATATTCTGCCAAGCAGGAACAGCCTCAATTGACTGCTCCTGCTTGTTTCACCTCATCTGTCCATCAAGACATAGAGATATATTCGCTGCTCACAAAGCCGCGCTGTCCATCATAAGTCAGGAAATAATCCTCTACTAAATCAGCTACCAAATATTTGGCCTTGTTGATATCTCTCTCATTGGGATGGCTCCACATCTGATTGTGGAAGAAATAGGAACCCTGTATTTTCTTTCCATCTTTGCACTCATAGTAATTGGGATCCTGGATTTCACCCATTCCCATTACTTTTGGTTTATCACCTTCCGCCACACCGGCAGGCCCAAATTCAATTCCGCAACAAGCAAAAGTTCCAACTACTGAGACGTTCTGAAGCTCTAAAAACAACTTCAAAGCACTGAGCGTAGCTTTGGACTCACCAGAGCCGTAGAATCCGCCGCCATAGGTAGTAAATACAATACCCAATGGCTGATAGTTATCACGGACAGGACCACCGGGATAGGAACAGCTTCTCCGACGCCATACAGGCCCGCCTCCGGGAGCTCCGCCACCGGGGCCACCAGGACCACCGGGACCACCAGGACCGCCAGGACCGCCAGGACCACCTTCACCAGGCAGTTTTTGTCCCTCGGGATGAGGCCCTTTCATGGTATCTGCATTCATGTGAAATCCTTTCCCTGCATCCACCATTTTCTGCACGTTACTTTCCAGCTCACCGCCGGCGCCCAGAGAAAACAGTTTGTTGACAATCGTTATGGGATAACCTGCTACAATGGGCGAACCCAGAGCCACCACATCGTAGTCATCAAAGTACAACATGTCTTGGAGCTCATCCCACTTGTTAGACTTCTTCAGTCGAATGCAGTTACACTCCCAGTTGTAGTATTCAAAGGACTCTTTCATAGCCAGCGCGATCTTTTCCGTATTCTTCGTCATGGTAGCATACAGGATCAATGCCCTGCGCTTTGGCTCGGTATAAGACAGATTTTCCAGCTCTGCCGTCTTATCATTTCCATCGGATTGCGCAATGACAACGCTTCCTGTCATAGCCGCCTTGTCAATAGTGATCTCCTGCTTTGCCGGACCGCACTGGGCCTCAAAAATGATCGTATCCCCTTTGGTATGGATATTCTCTAACAGCTCGCAACCACCATGAGAAGATACCAATTCGCCTTCATAAGCTCTGGCATTCTTCCGAATGACTACTTTTGTCTCACGTTTCCCGCTGGGGGTATCCATGAGATAGGTATAAGTACCCGCAAAATTCATACGCGTTCCTCCTTATTTCTTTCAGGAATTGTATCTCACGTTGGGTCCGTAGCCGGACCCAACGAAATACCGAAATTAACTATTGGCGCGATCATAGGCTGCTTGCACAATCTCAGTCAGATCTGCAATGCCCATGCCCTCAATATTGGCAACATATTCTTCCCACACTGCATCATCGTTTACATCCAGATCTCCATTGATGAATTGAAGTGCGGACGTTCCTACATAGGTGATAATATCGCTATACAAACCGGATGCTTCCGTGCTCTCCTCCGAGGTCAACTGCACATCAGAACCCAAAATATTGTTGGTGTTTTTATTGGTTTTCCATGCATCAAAGCAAGAAAGTTCGCGCTCTCCAAACTCAAACGCAAGGCGCTCGTCAAACACAACACCGGCCAGGTCTTTGGTTGCAACAATACTGGATGCAATGTTGGTTGTAGCAATGGAATTCATCACTGCTGCATCAAAGGTCGGCACACCGTTATCATCGAAGTCCCATGTCTCCAACTCATGACCGGAGCCCTTCTGGAAACCAAAGTTGTAAAGCAGAGAGCCTTCATAGCTATAGCCATAATCCAAAAACTTCAGCGCTGCCTCAACGTCATCGCACTGAGAAGAAATCGACAATACCGTTGCAGAAGCGTCAATAAGGGATGTCTCCTCAAAGAAAGGAATGGTCTGTCCTGCCTCTTCCGCTACGTCCTGAACCGGCCACCAGTTACATTCCGTATCGCCATACTGATCTGCCGCCATGGTGGAATAGTTTCCGCCGAAGGGCTGGTTGGAGAAAATATAACCATTCGTACCATCCGCAGCATAGCCAGCATTGAGATCCGAGAAGGGATTGGTTTCACGGTTCTGCATGTTCTCAAAGTTAATCAGCTCTTCCGTATAAAGATCATGCAGCCAGCTTAAATACTTGCGAATTCCATCTGTTGTGGCACCATATATGACCTTACCATCTTCCTGATAGAAGGAGTTCGCGAAATTTGTCCCCATCGCATTGGTAGACAATTCGGCCAATGCGCCAAATCCACCCGATAGTAAACCGTTCTGGAGCGAAACTGTGTTAAACATCGCCATGGGCTCTGTTGCGCCCTTCTCAGTCTTAAAGGCACGAAGCACTTCAGTAAGCTCGTCATAGGTCTTGGGCACTTCCATGCCAAGGTCTTCCAGCCAATCCATCCGAATAAATGCGCCAATCCCAGAAGGGTTCGCCACCTGATCTTTGATTGGATAAACTGCTAAAAATTTATCGCCATCCTGAACATCCTTCAACAAGTTCTGATCGGAATGGATGATCTCATAGTAATTGGGCATTTGCGTTTCCAATTCATCGCTCAAATCAATAATAATGTCCTCGTCATATGCGGCTTCCACACCGGCAGAATAATCATTGACATTCATTAGATCAGTATATTCGCCGGATGCAATCATCAGATTAAATTTATCTGTCTGGCTAACCTTATCCACCACAGTAAGCTCGATATCAACTCCGGTGTTCTCCCGCAGCCAAGTCCACACTTGGTGATTCATGAGGTCGCCGCCCTCAATGTAGTTCAGGGAGTTGGTCTCAAATCCCATAAAATATGTAAGCGTAACCGGTTCCTCTGTAACAGGCAGCTCTGTGGTCAACTCCTTAAGCATTGCCTGATGAGCCGTAAAGTCCATATTCGCATTTGCTTCGGTGTTGTCAATCACACCATCTTCAGATTCCACTATAGAAGACTCCTCCACACTGGAAGACTCCTCCACACTGGAAGACTCCTCTGCCGAAGCGGGAACTTCCGCCGGAACTTCTTCCGTTGTTTCCGGTGCTTCCGTCGCCTCCTGAGTTGCCTCTGATGCAGATGAGGCGGCTTCTGATCCGTTTTCGCCGCAACCCACACATAAGCTCAGCAACATGCATAGTGCCAGGAGCAGCGCAAACAATTTCTTTTTCATGAATGGTACCTCCTTATTGGTTTAAACACGAATATTATATCATTGAATGATTCCGGGACGGAAGTGCCATTTTTGTGTTTGATGTGATAAATTTGTGCATTTTACCTGAATTGAAAATGAATCACTGTGTCTTTTCTGTCATTTTTTAATTCTAAAGTGTGATTTTTAACATATGCTCATTTTTGTAAAGCAGGCCCATCCGAACGAGAGCGGATGGGCCTTACTACTTAGAGCTGCATTGCTGCTTTATAACCTGAATAAACAGCGCGCTTGATATTGGACACCTGTACGGTATCCCCTAACAGCTTTACAATCGGTGCCATACCTGTAAATCGGGCAGCCAACTCTGTCCGTGGCTTTCTTCCTCCTGACACTACCACATCATCAAACGGAAGAATCCTTGTCTCATAAATCGGCTCTGGCACCGGTTTGGACGCGCCAAATGGAAAACCCGGACCACCTGGGCCGCCGGGACCACCAGCATGCTGATCACGGTAATAGGCATCCTCATC
This sequence comes from uncultured Eubacteriales bacterium, assembly GCA_902475435.1. Classification (GTDB taxonomy): domain Bacteria; phylum Bacillota; class Clostridia; order Oscillospirales; family Oscillospiraceae; genus HGM13006. Next base: position 9,399 of record CABRZL010000022.1, read on the forward strand.
ATTTTGTGGAACCATCAGTGGAATAAATCCCCGAACGCCATTCGTCTGCACCCGCAGCATCACCTGATGATCGCCAATCTCCATGGTCTCAGCAAAGTCCACGTAGGAGAAGTTTTGATTCGTTTCAAATGCTTCCCGTTCCAACCGTTCTGTATGCATATCACCAGCCAACTGAACTTGTCTCCTTGTAACCATCGTCACCTGATGTCCTGTTCGAGCCAAATACAAACTCACATCCCGGCCTGTATCTGCGCCTCCAATCACCACAACACGCCTTCCCAGCTGTTCTTCGTGCCCAAATACATCCTCTGCCAGCCAAACTTCAGGCCGATCTGCTCCTTTTACCGGAGGACGTACCGGATCAGAGCCCACCGCCACAAGAATTGCATCATAATCTCTGTCCTTTAACAGCCCCGGTTCTGCAGACTGCCCCAAATGAACCGTCACGCCGGCTTTTACAAGCTGCCGTTCAAGATACGACACATACTCTCGAATCGGCCATTTATAATCCGGCGTTCCAGCCGCCACAAGCTGCCCACCCAACACTTCATTCTTTTCAAACAGTGTCACCTGGTGGCCCCGGCCAGCGGCCGTAATCGCCGCTACCAATCCAGCAGGCCCACCGCCAATTACGGCTACGCGTTTTGGCTCAGTCGTCTCTGAAAATAAATTTCGTTGCCGTCCTAACCGTGGATTTACCGCGCAGGTATGATGGCCATGACAGCCATTGCACCGAATACATGGCACAATCTCTTCTGGATCTGCCCCAGCCAGGAGCTTCTCATAATAGTGATCATCCGCCAGAAATTGACGGGCCATGGCAAACAAATCCGTCTTTCCCTCTTCCAAATATCGCTCCATCAAGGCCGGATCTCCATATCCTCCTACCGGCGCACAAGCAATTTTCAGCCCACGCGCTTTAAACCGTTCTGCATAATCAACAGAGGACGGATGATCTTTTTGAAGATTCAATCCATTGACATGGGTAGCAGAACCATCTACTCCTCGAATCTGAATAATATCCACATACCCTTCCAAGGCTTGACAATAATCCAGAAAATCTTCAAAAGTATAGCCTGGTGCTTCTTCCTCCGCTGAAATCTGCGCTTCAATGAGAAAATCTGGGCCGCAGACCTCCCGAACCCTGGAAAACACTTCTTTTGCCAGGGTTGCCCGCTGGGCCATGGTTTTACCGCCATACTTGTCCGTACGCTGATTTAGCAGCGGAGACATAGATGTCGCCAAAATCGAGGACCGATAGGACATATAGAATGTACACATGTCATACCCCATATCCTTTGCCTCTTTGGCACGGAATGCAAACTCCTCAATTAAAAGTTGAATTCGTTCATAACTGATACCGGGCTTGTTCCGAAATACAGCGGAATTGTAATCTCCCTTTTTCGGAATTTCGTCCCAGTTTGGGGTATCAGAGATATTCACATCCGTTGGTTCAATGTCCATCATGGATGCAGAAGCCAATGTTCCATACTGATGAACAGTCTCAGCTATTTTTCGATAGCCCTCCACCACTTTCGGATCCCGCATATCGTTGCCGGTACCATCCATATGCGGCATACGGCCTTCCTTGTCCGGCAAATTCAAGTTTCGCTCTGGGTGGTCCCCCATGGCAACGGTCACAGTGGCTGCGCCATTTCGAGCCATATCACCGTAAAACTCTGCTGCTTGTTCCAGCGTAAAGCTTTGAAGCGCACACTTGGATCCCAGCATTCTGTTCTTCAAAGTCACACTGCCAATTTGAAAGGGCGAAAGCAGACATTCATAGGGATGCGACATAAATTTCTCCTCCTATTGTTTCAAGTCTTATATAAAACAGTATAACATAGATTTCATTTCTTCCGGATATACATGTTGGTTATAGGCCATAACAGAAAGCTATACTATAAATTTGTTGAATTATGACAGTTTTCCTTCTAAATTTTGTCAGTCCATACAAAATTTGAATTATCTCTTGCACTTTTAAATGGATTATGTTACCATGTGCTCTGTCAGGAAGAATCCCTATATTTTGGAAAGGAGGTCGGCACTATGAAATTCGTACGCAACAGATTATGCATCATCCGTCGCGTTTTCTCTTCGCACAACACATTAAACAACATCATATTTGCCGGCCGTGAAACAGGAAAGACTGCTGCGCGGACGTAGGTTCGCGCTATTTTTTATTTCTATACGCGGACAATTTTGTCCGCGTATTTTTGCGTCCAAATTTCTGTTTTACGGCTGCAATTTCACCTCTCCCAGGAAGGAGGAGATCTCATTGCATCAAAGAAAACACACTGTTCGAATCATTTGGGGATATACGGCAGGATATCGCAGCAGACTTCTGGCGGCTTTTTTGCTGCTGGTTTTTGAACTCCTATTGAGCTTTGTGACTCCATTGGTACTGTCCGTGACCATTGATTCCGTATTAGGCAACGCACCCTTAAATACCCCTTGGTACTTTACCTGGATATTAAATTTCTGCGGCGGCATTGCGTACATCCGCAGTCACACCATTGTTATGTCTGTATTGATGATAGTCATGGCAGCCCTGTCCGGCTGTTTGGCTTTCCTACGCCCATGCCTCACAGGCTCCAGCGCCTTTCGTATTGCACAGCGGCTCCGTAATCAATACTATACCCATGTTCAGCGGCTGCCTTTTGCCTATCACGCTTCTGCTCAGACCGGCGATTTGATTCAGCGATCTACCAGCGACATTGATACGATCCAGCGATTCTTGTCCAATGTTCTTCTGGAACTGCTGCGTACGATCTTTTTGTTGGTGTTGGGCTTCTTCCTGATGGCCTCTCTGAATCTTCCGTTGACTCTACTCTCCTTTGTGATGGCCCCTTTCATTCTATTGGATTCCCTGTGGTTTATCAAAAAACTGGACCGCGAAGCAGAGGAATTGGAGGCCCAAGAAAGCAAGGTTTTTACCGTTATCCAGGAAAACCTCACTGGCGCTCGTGTGGTTCGGGCATTCGGACGCGAGTTATACGAACTGGAGAAAATGACTGGTGAAAACGAAAAGCTCCGCAGTAGACTCATCAACTTTTATCGTATATTGACCCGCTTATGGTGGAGTCTCGATATGCTTAGCGGAATTCAAATTGCTCTTGTAACCATATTCGGTGTAGTTTTTGCTGTCCAGGGGCAGATCACTGTCGGTCAATATACTGCATTTATGTCCTATGCCACGTTGTTTCTAGCACCGATTCAAAACTTCGGCCGCGTGCTGGGCTCTTTCAGTAAAGCGCAGATCGCCGCCGGACGCATTGAAGAAATCATGGACGAACCTGAAGAGGATCCTGTCACAGATGGACTGACACCGTCTTTAGCTGGAGACATTGTGTTCGATCATGTCAGCTTTGCATATGACAAAACGCCTGTCCTGCAGGATTTAAGTCTCACCATCCATAGCGGCGAAACTGTGGCGATTTTAGGCGGTACCGGCAGCGGAAAATCTACTTTGGTAGAACTGCTGCAACGGCTCTATGATCCCACCAGCGGCTCCATTTCCATCGGTGGCTGCGATACCCAAAAGATGAACAAGCGCCATCTTCGAGATCACATTGGCATCGTCATGCAGGAGCCCTATCTTTATTCCAAGACCATTGGACAGAACATTGGAATTAAATCTGCCCAACCAAATCGAGAGGCCATTGTTCAGGCTGCCCGTATCGCCTGTATCCATGAAGATATCATGGAGTTCGCAGAAAATTATGACACTGTCATCGGCGAGCGGGGTGTGACTCTCTCTGGCGGGCAAAAACAGCGTGTCGCAATTGCCCGCGCCATTCTGACGGACAGCGATATTCTAATCTTTGACGATGCGCTCTCCGCAGTGGATACTCGAACCGACCAGGCCATTCGCAAAGCTTTAAAACAACGCCGTCAAGGTGTGACCACCATTATTATCTCTCATCGCGTGTCCACACTAATGGAAGCGGATCGGATCTTTGTACTCTCCGGCGGCAAAATAACAGAGTCCGGCACTCACGCGGAACTCCTAGCTATTCCTAATGGAATCTACCGTCGGGTCTATGAGATTCAGACGCGGAAGGAGGCGTAATGGAATCCGTTTCTATAAAAATATGAAAGGATATTGCAGCCAAACTGCAAGGTGATTTCCTATGCATGAGCAAGACTACCAAAACAAAAAAATTAAATTATCTACCTGGAAAACCATTCTCCACGCCGCCAACTCCCGCGGAACATACTTTCTCCGTATTTTGTTGTGCGGCATGGCTATGGGCCTGATGCAGCTTTTCTCTTCGCTTCTCAACATGCATATTATCGACCATTTTCTGGAGCGACAAAAGTTAGACGGCTTTATCCCCATTGTAATCCTAGTAGTTACGGTTCAAATCCTCTATGCATTTTTAGCTTACGGGTTTTGCTTTGGGGCCGGTCTTCTTGAAAGCCATCTGACCAGCGACGTCCGAGAGCGGTGCTTTGAGAAACTACAAACTATGAGTTTTTCCTATTACGATAAAATGTCCGTAGGTTACCTCCTCTCCCGGCTTACCTCCGATATTTCACGCACTATGGAAACCATCTCCTGGTCCTGCATTGACGTGGGGTTTGGTGTCATGTCCATCTTAGCCGGCATCATCGGTATGTTTGCCGTTAATTCCAAACTGGCTTTCATCCTTATTTGCGCAGTGCCGCCTCTGGCATTGGTGTCCGCCGTGTTTCAAAAAGAAATTCTAAAACATCAGCGCCACACACGACGTCTTAACAGCATGATTACCTCTGCTTTCAACGAGGGAATTACCGGCGCTGCGACTACCAAAACGCTGGTACGGGAAGATCTGAACTTTCAGGAATTTTCTGACACCACGGAAAACATGTATCACGCCTCTTTCCGTGCTTCTATGGTTTCTGCACTGTATCTTCCAGTCGCCTCGCTGCTGATTTCCATGGCAACTGCCACCGTACTCTATGCCGGCGGCTTAGATGTCCGGATCGGAGCCATTACAATTGGCGAATTAAACTTCTTCATGAGCATTGGCAGCATGATGTTTGAACCGATCCGCAACTTCGCCGCAATCTTTTCGGAGTTCCAGTCTTCTCAGGCTGCGGCCGAACGGGTCGCGGATGTATTGGAAGCGCAACCGGAAATCCAGGATTCCACTGACATTGTTCAAAAATACGGCGATCTATTTACGCCCAAGCCGGAAAACTGGGAGTCCATAGACGGAACCGTAGACTTTGACCATGTGTTTTTCCGATACGGAAAAGAGCCAGTACTCACCGACTTCAATCTCCATGTGAAAGCAGGGCAAACCGTTGCGCTGGTGGGTGAAACCGGCTCTGGTAAATCTACAATTGTAAATCTGGTCTGCCGATTCTACGAGCCCCAGGAAGGACAGATTCGAATCGACGGCATAGACATTCGTCAGCGAAGTCAGCTTTGGCTACAAAGCTCCCTAGGCTACGTGCTTCAGGCGCCGCATCTATTTTCCGGTTCTATTCGTGAAAATATCCGCTATGGTCGTTTGGACGCTACTGAGGAAGAAATTCGCCGTGCAGCGGCTCTGGTCGGCGCCGACCGCTTTATTGAACAACTTAAAGACGGCTATGATACCCAGGTGGGAGAAGGCGGAGGCCTTTTATCTACAGGACAAAAGCAGCTCATCTCCTTCGCTCGGGCAATTTTGGCAGATCCAAAAATCTTCGTGCTGGACGAGGCGACTTCCTCCATTGACACAGAATCTGAAATGCAGATTCAATCGGCCATTGAAACACTGCTATCCTCTCGAACCAGCTTTGTGGTAGCCCATCGGCTCAGCACCATCCGCAACGCTGATTTAATTCTGGTCATCGACGGCGGTAAGATCTTGGAGCAGGGTACGCACACACAGCTGCTGGCACAAAAAGGCCGTTACTATGAACTGTATTTGGGACACTCCGTTCAAAATAATATCGATCAATCAATTCAGCAGCTGGCATAATTGACATCAGGGACTGTCAAAGAGACAAGTCCCTGATGTTTTCTACAAATACCAACTGTATTGACTCCTTAGAAGCGGAAATCCCGCTCCCCCTGCTCTATCTTTTGGAGCCGCTCTGCAACAATATTTTTAACTTTTTCGCTGGGAATATGCTGCATTTCCTGCTGAATGAGCGCCTCTCCTACCCGTTTTGTCTCAGGCGTGGCATAGTCCACAAGATACTCCTTCAGCGTCATAATCGCATTGGGCTGACAACAATTTTGTATCTGCCCTGCTTTGCACAGGCTCATAAAGCGGTCCCCGGTACGTCCTTCCCGATAGCAAGCTGTACAGAAGGACGGCAGATATCCCATCTCCATCAACCACTTGAGCACCTCATCCAGGCTCCGACGGTCAGACAGATCAAACTGCGCGGAATTTTCTTCCTCCGGTTCCTCCTCCACATAACCGCCTACACTGGTCCGGGAACCGCCAGAAATCTGGGAAATTCCCAAGTGCAGTGCTCTGGCCCGCATTTTCGGACTCTCTCGGGTGGAAATAATCATACCGGTATAAGGCACCGCAATGCGAATACATGCGATGATTTTGGCAAACATATCGTCAGGGACGCCATTGTCAAAGGTGCTCGGATCAATGTCGTCGGCAGGACAGATTCGGGGAACTGAAATCGTGTGCGGTCCCACACCAAATACTGCCTCCAAATGCTCGGCATGCATAAGCAATCCCGCAAACTCATACCGATACATCTCTAATCCAAATAGCACCCCCAAGCCTACATCGTCAATGCCACCCTGCATGGCACGATCATGGGCCTCTGTGTGATAAGCGTAGTTGCTCTTTGGTCCTGTAGGATGAAGCCGCTCATAGCTCTCCTTGTGATAGGTTTCCTGGAATAGAATATAGGTTCCGATACCGGCCTCTTTGAGCTTCCGGTAATTTTCCACAGTGGTGGCGGCAATATTCACGTTGACCCGGCGTATAGCGCCATTTTTGTGTTTGATGGAGTAGATCGTTCGAATCGATTCCAGCACATATTCAATTGGGTTGTTAATAGGATCCTCTCCGGTTTCCAATGCCAGCCGCTTATGCCCCATATCCTGTAAAGCGATTACCTCCCGGCGAATCTCTTCCTGGGTGAGCTTTTTTCGGGCAATATGTTTGTTCTTTGCATGATATGGACAGTAGACACATCCATTGACACAGTAGTTAGACAGATACAGTGGAGCAAACAGAACAATGCGATTACCGTAGAAGTCCTTTTTGATCTGCTCTGCCAATTCATACATCTCTTGATTTTTCTCGGGAATTTCGCAGGCCAAAAGCACTGATGCATCCCGATGATTCAGTCCCTTCCTCTGCCGGGCTTTTTCCAAAATGGAGTTGATAACCTCCAGATTGTTTTTGTTTTCATCGGCATATTGAAGGGAATCCAGCACCTCCTGATGGTCGATGAATTCTTCTGCTTTCATAGATTTTGGATTGTACATATCATATCTTCCTTTCTTTGGGGTCAGAATTTCTTTTCCCGCAGCAATGTAATTTCGTTATTCCCTTTGATCCAATCTCCACGGCTTATCACCGTCCTGTATCCAATGGAGGCCATTCGCGCAGAAAGACATTGCCGGCACTCAGCGGCCTCGTCCCCAGTACAAATTTTGTTGTCATAGAGGGCATATTTCTCTCGGACAGCCACCGGTGAAAGATTGGGCATACACACATTGGCCCCGGCCTGAATCCCTTTCTCCCGTCCCATGGGGTGGATCGTGCCAAGCGCTGTAGTCGCAGGTAACAACACCTGAGGCAAAATCAGCCGGATGATACTGAGCAGGTACAGCGTCAACTCCAATGTCCCGGCTGGCTGGTTCGCAAACGGAGTATCGTGTGCCGGAATAAAGGGTCCAATTCCCACCATATGCGGCTGAAAATCTTGAATAAAATACAAATCCTCCGCCAAGGTTCCGGGCGTCTGGAACGGAGAACCCACCATCATCCCACACCCGACCTGGTATCCCAGATCTTTCAAGTCATAGAGGCACCGCATCCTGTTTTTAAAAGACATCTCCGGTGGGTGCAGCTGTGCATAATGATGCATATCCGCAGTCTCATGCCGCAGCAAATAACGGTCGGCTCCGGCCTCCCGCCAGCGCTTATATACCTCTCGGGGATACTCCCCCACGGAAAGAGTTACTGCACAGTCAGGATATCGACGCTTGATTTCCTGCACGAGATTCGCTATCCGTTCGGGTGTAAAATGACCGTCCTCACCACCCTGTAAAACAAAAGTTCGGAATCCAAGTTCATAGCCGCTTTCACAGCAGGAAAGAATCTCCTCTTCCGTCAGCCGATAACGCTGAACTGTTTTGTTTTCACGGCGGATTCCACAGTACAGACAGTTGTTTTTACAATAATTTGTAAATTCAATCAATCCACGAAGATAAACTTCTTTTCCATAATACGTTTGGCGAAGCGCTACTGCATTTTGACTTAAGATTTCCGCCAGTTCTGGCGTCCGTCCTGCAATTAACGCTTTAAACTCTTGCCGGGATAGCCGCTTCCCGGCGAGCAGACGTTCAGCAGCCAGCAGCATCATCCTTCTCCGGCAGTTTAGAATAGACAGCTTTCGCTGCAACTCCTGGCAACATTCCAACCTTCCCCGACAAACTGGACACTATATCCATTGGCGCATCCAACACCACAGAAATAATGTTAATGCCCCGCTTGTGATAAGGGATTCCCATGCGGCCTATAATATAGTTCCCATACTGGTGTAGGATTCTGTTGAGTTTTTCCACAGATTCCGGATTCTCCACCACAATGCCAAGCTGAGCCACTCTTGTTTCCATCATTTTACCTCCTTTGACACAAAAAAGCGCCATTTCCGATGAAATGGCGCAATAACCCCTTATAAACAGTAGCCGCCCTTCCATCGCAAATCGAATTTTTGATGTCAGAATTACACAATAGCATCGCCCTACCGATAAGGCTCACCTTGCGGTAAGGCAAATAGATTATATCACAGGGGTTTCGGGAAAGCAAGGCTTTATTTTCCTTCCTCCGTATGCATTAAGCACCAGCGAAGTACCGGTTCAAAATCAAATTCGTCCAAGGCCTCCAATCTATAACCACTGCATGGACTGATAAGATCTCCTTCCACCACTACTTCCACATCTGTGATGACTCGGTTTTCATCGTAGTCCAGATATATCCGATACGCTCGGTGACAATGGACGTCTCCGGCATCAACCCCTGCATCCTCTCCCCAAAAGGAAAACATAGGCTTCCCACGAAATGCCTGCGGCAGTGAATTTTCCAGCACCCGTCTGCCTCTCAAAGCCGCTGCAAACTTCTGATTATAAGTCTGATTCAATTGTTCCATATTCTGCTCCTTTCAGGTCACCATAGTGAATTACTGTATGAAAATGCTCCCGATTGCATCTTCAATCCCGCTCATTGAAGAAAACGGATCGACACGCAGCTTTTACTTTATACAATGATACCACACCAAATCCCTTTTTGCCTATTTTTTATGAAATTGAAATATTCTTTTTCGTTTTAAACTAGTAAAAAGCGTAAATTTATGTTACAATAAAAGAAAGAAATGGCCAAAAACGCTATGTTCTCAATTGGAACATCAACATTTGAAAGGAGGAACTTTTTGCGTCATAATCAGCTTCTCATTGAAAAAATCAAGGAATCCCTGGCTGCCGTATTGCCTATTACCGCTATCGTTCTGATTATTAGCGTAACCATTGCGCCCCTGACGCCGGGTACACTGGTATTATTTATGTTTGGTGCGCTGCTCTTGGTCTGCGGCATGGGCTTATTCACTTTAGGGGTGGATATGTCCATGATTCCTATGGGTGATGGAATCGGCGTTGAAATTAGTAAAGCAAAACGGATTGGATTGCCACTTCTTGTCTGCTTTGTATTAGGGCTTGTCGTTACTATCGCTGAACCGGATCTGCAGGTTTTGGCGGAGCAACTTCCCACGGTTCCCAATATGACCTTAATTTTATCGGTCGCTATCGGCGTGGGATTTTTTCTGGTAGTATCCCAGGTCCGTATGCTTTTGAAGATTCCGCTGTCTTATACTTTAGTCTTTTTCTATATTCTTGTGTTTGCATTGTCTTGGTTTGCACCGGACAGTTTTGTCCCTGCAGCCTTTGACTCTGGAGGCGTTACAACCGGCCCGATTACTGTTCCATTCATTATGGCTTTGGGCATCGGCATGGCTTCTATCCGAAGTGATAAAAACTCCAGCAGTGACTCATTCGGTCTCATTGCCATGTGCTCGATCGGTCCCATTTTGTCCGTAATGATTTTGGGTATCGTAATGCCAAATCTGGACGCTGCCTATACCCCGGTGACAATCCCGGAATTGGGAGATACCCGGGATGTGGCTCGTGTTTTTGTCGATGAAATTCCCACATATGTCTCGGATGTAGCTGTAGCAATTCTCCCTATTATTGTGATTTTTGGTTTGTTCCAGCTTTGTTTCCGTCGCTTCCAGCGCCATCAGCTCGGAAAGGTCTTGGTTGGTCTTATCTATACCTATATCGGACTTGTCTTATTTTTAGTAGGCGTTAATGTCGGTTTCATGCCGGCGGGCGCCACAATCGGTGCAACCATTGCTTCCAGTCGTATGAACTGGTTATTGGTTCCCATTGGCGCATTAGTAGGATATTTTATCGTCAGAGCGGAACCTGCCGTACAAGTCTTAGCTCGACAAGTAGAAGAAATCTCCAACGGATCGATTACCCAAAAATCTATCAATTACGCTTTGTCCATTGGTATTGCCCTTTCCGTGGGTCTGGCTATGGTACGGATTCTCACAGGACTTAACATAATGTGGTTCCTGATCCCAGGATACGTACTGTCTTTGGGCATGACCTTTTTCGTCCCACAGATTTTTACCGGTGTGGCTTTTGACTCCGGTGGCGTAGCATCTGGTCCAATGACCACTACATTTTTACTGCCACTGGCTATGGGTGCCTGTGAAGCCGTAGGCGGCAATGTGCTGACAGACGCTTTCGGTATTGTCGCTCTTGTGGCTATGACCCCACTTTGTACAATTCAGCTCTTAGGACTGGTTGGGAAACTTCGTTCTCATGCCTCTTCCCGGGCGATGCATCAGGCACTTAAGGAGGAACTTAGCCAGATGGAAGACGGCGTAATCTACTGGGAGGTATGATGTAATGCAAAAAACAGTAGATCCCATGCAAATAGTCATTTCTATCGTGGAACGCGGGAAAGGAACGGATCTGATCCAAACATATAAACAATTCAAGATTATACAGCACTTTCAGTCCGCAGGTCGGGGAACTGCTGCCTCACATTTGCTGGATACTCTGGGCTTTGGTACCACAGAGCGTGATATTGTATTAAGCATCGCGCCAAAAGATACGATACGACAATTGATGTACTATTTAAAAGATGATGACCGGTCTAACCTGGACGCCAAGGGTATTGCCTTTTCCCTAGATCTTTCGGGACTCAATGCTATGTTGGCTGTGGGGTTGAGCCGCATAGAATCAATGGAACCAGAAAGGGGAGAAATGCTAATGGAGCAAGGCAATCATCATAATCTGATTTTGGTTGTTGTCAACCAAGGCTATACTGATGCTGTCATGGATACTGCCCGTGCTGCTGGTGCCCGAGGCGGCACGGTGATCCGTGCACGCTGGGTCGGTGCCGAGGAAAGCGAAAAGTTTCTTGGCATCACCCTTCAGACAGAAAAAGAAATTCTGGCCATTGTGGCCTCCAGCAAAGAGCATGGAAAAATTATGGAAGAGATTAACCGTATCCACGGTTTAAAATCTTCGCCACAGGCAATCGTCATTTCCCTGCCTATCGATCACACAGCACGTTTGGATTAAATGATTGACTATGCGGTACAGCTTTCCTGTACCGCATTTTCCATACGATTACACAAAGTGAAGGAACGGCAAGCACTAAAATGAATCACTTCAAAATAACACTGGTCTAATACCGTAGTTTGGGACATGCATAGAAGAAAATCTTATTTCTACTGTTTATTTTATCAAAGATGAAAAAACTGCTTCTTTACATATAACATGAAAATCTTTTAAATATTTTTTGCGTGTATCTGTGTAAATTTCTCAAAAGATATGTTATGATAACAAAGCATTCCCATGCTATATTTATTGTACAGCCACATGCGATACAGCATGCAGAAAGGAGTTCATTCCATGAAAAACGCATATCCACATCTGCTTTCCCCCATAAAAGTGGGCAAATTCATTTTGAAAAATCGGATGCAATCCTCAAATTCCTTACCTCACTTTTCTCAAGGACCAGAGGAATATCCTGCTGAAGCCACTATGGCCCATTTCATTGGTCGCGCCCGCACTGGCGCCGCCTTTGTTACACTGGGCGGATTTGACGACAACATTGACAATCCTCCCCTACCGGATACCTTAGATGTCTCTCATTTCCCTGACTTTGACATGCATAACCCCAAATGTCAGAACTACATTGTAGAGATGATTGAGGCAATGCACTATACCGGCTCTATAGTCAGTGGTTCTCTATTCTCCGCTAACAAGAAATTCCGATATGTAAACGATAAGGGCGAGGTAGAAATTGTTGACGCCAATCCCCCCATTGACCTGGGCCTGGGCGCTACTTCCATGGCCTACCAGTTTGTTGGAGATGAGGTTTCCGCTGATACACTCAAAAAAGTAGCGAAAAGTTATGCGCAACAAGCTGCCTTCTACAAGCGTCTGGGATTTGACGCTGTGACAATCCATATGAGCTACCGGGCTCAACTTCCCGGACAGCTTCTTTCCCCACTTAGCAATACACGCACCGATGAGTTTGGGGGCAACTTTGAAAATCGTTGCCGCTTCCCACTGCTGATGCTTTCAGAGATCAAGGAAGCTGTTGGAAACGATATGCTCATTGAGATCCAGTTCTCAGCCGAGGAGCCAGAAGGTGGCTATACCATTGAGGAGGGTATCGAATTTCTGAAAAAAGCCCAGCAGTATGTGGATATCGTACAAGTCCGCTCTGCTGAAGGCGATCCCAACCACCCTATTCCCTTTGAACTCAATCCCACGCCGTTCTTGGAGCTGGCCGGAAAAATCAAAGCGGCCAATTTGGACTTCCTGGTTAGCAATGTCGGCGGTTACTTTGACCCGGATATTGCCGACAAAGCCATTGCCGAAGGCAAATTGGATCTGGTCGCCATGGCTCGTGCCTGGATTTCAAACCCCAACTACGGCGATCTGCTGTACGCCGGTCGTAAAGACGACATCGTACCATGTCTGCGCTGCAACAAATGTCACGGCCGCGGTAAAAACGATATCATGACTACCTGTTGCTCTGTCAATCCAAAGTTTGGGTTTGAAATGGTAGATCGTTACCTTGTAACTCCAGCAGAGACATCCAAGACTGTTGCAATCATTGGAGGCGGTCCCGGTGGTATGCGCACAGCCATTTACCTCAGCGAACGCGGGCATAAGGTTACAATCTACGAAGCAGAGTCCGAGTTGGGCGGTGCCATCCGTCATGCAGACTATGTTCCCTTTAAATGGACACTTCGTGATTATAAGAATTATTTAATCCATCAGGTACATAAAAAAGGAATCAAAGTAGTCCTCAATACCAAAGCTACTCCGGAAATGGTGGAGGACCGCTATGACGTAGTCATTGCGGCAGTGGGCGCACAGCCCATCATTCCACGGATCCCCGGCGCGGATGGAAAAAATGTTACGGTGGCCACAGATGCTATTATGCATCGGGAAAAAATCGGCCACAATGTGGTGGTCATTGGCGGCGGCGAGGTTGGTGTTGAGACCGGTATGTTCCTGGCCCAGAACGGGCACGAAGTCACTGTTGTGGAAATGCGAGATGAATTGGCAGCAGATACCACAGTCATGCATTACCGTTCCATGTTCTCCGCAGCATGGGAAGCCATTCCCTCTTTCCATTACGTTTTAAATGCCACAGCGAAAGAGATCACAGAAAATCACGTAACTTACACGGATAAAGAAGGCGTGGATCACGACCTTCCCGCCGACTCTGTAATATTGAGCGTAGGCATGCGTTCCAAATCTGATGAAGCTCTGAGCTTTTATGGCACAAATCCCGGTTTCTATATGGTTGGTGACTGTCGGAAGCCCGGCACCATTCAGACAACTAATCGCAGCGCTTATGTAACTGCTTCCAATATCTAACGTGCAGAACAAGTGTTTTCACTGATAATCAGAAGCAAAATTTCTGGCGGTAGCTTAAAAGCTGCCGCCAGTATTTTATCATAGGTAGGGAAACTCCATGATAGGTCTTTTCCGTACCATTTTTACCAGAAAACCCACCAAATCTGCAGAGTTTCGGCAATCCATTATCATTTATGCTATAATCAGTCGTGATCTAAATATCTGATGAACGCTGTTCGGAAGGCCTCATAGCGGGAACGACTGATTGGCAGTTCCTGTCCGGTATTGAGCGTGACAACATATCGACAATAGGATTTCACATATTGCAGCCCAACAATATAACCCTTATGACAGATTACGAAACGCCTCTGTGGCAGCCTATTCATAAGGTCGGCGATGGTGTCCGGTACCAGCAGCTCTTGCCCTGTGCAGACCAAATTTGTCTTGCGGCCAATATGTTCGCAATAAATGAGATCCTGCAACTGAATAACCGTTTGCGTTCGGCCGGTGGTAACAGTCAAAGTTTCCTGTTTTGCTGCATAGTCCTGGAAAAAAAGCTTCATGGCCAATGGGATCCTCTGCTGATATTCTTCTTTGAGAATAAAATACAAAGGACGGGTATCATAGATTTCCGTAGCAAATTCCAGAAACGCCGTTAAATAGATAATACTACACCCAGGAAAACAGCAGCGCATCTTTGAGGCCACGTCCAATCCATTTGTTTCATGAGAGCCCAAGGCAATATCCGCAATCAGGAGATCTGCCTGACGCCTTTCCGAGGCCCGGGCCAAAAGTTCCTTTCCATCGGTGAAAGCATGAATCTGAAAGATGCAGTTCTGCTGTCGAAGATAGTCCTCCAATGCCTGAGAAAAGGTTTGGAGAAACACCGGATCATCATCTAACAAATAAATTTCCAAACTTTGAAACATAAGGTTTTCCTCATTTCAGGGGTTTTGGCAGCATCCACAGAACAATTTTCACAATGCCGTCGAGCTGCTGTATTTCGAGACTTCCTCCATAATCGTTGGCAATGCTTCGAAGGATCGATAATCCCCATCCGTGTTCCTGATCTAACTCCGGTTCTTTTTCATCCAGCCTGAAATCGGGCGGTACAGGATTTTCACAAGAGAATATTACACGTTTTTCTTGCACCGACACAGCGAAACATATCTTCGGCATCTGATCTGAATTCAGGGATTTGCAGGCATGGATAGCATTATCCAACAAGTTAGCGGCGATACTACACAAATTAACGGCCCGTATGTTTAAATCGGTCGGCAATGTACCGCTGCATTCCAGCACAATTCCTTCATCGCTGCAAGACCGAATCTTGGATTCGATTACAGCATCCACTACGGGATTGCCAGTATAGCGATTCTTCCCAGTGCGGCCAATATCCTCGCGAAAAGAGGACAGCTGCGTTTGCGCTGTTTCCAGTTCACCATGATCTAAAAGAATTGATAGCGTCTGCAGCTGATTGCTCATATCATGACGCAGTTGTTGCAAAACTCTGGCGTTATCCTGGACCTGATGATAATAGTTGAGCTGAACTTGCAGCATATTCTGCGTCTGCTCGTTCTGCAGCTCTGCTGCATGCGCTCGATTGATCTTTTTAAATGTATGCATCAAAAGAAGATCCAGGCTGAAGTTTGCCAAAAGATAGATCATGCACAATGTAGCAATATATACATAATTATCTGTATAGGCAATCGCCATAATCATAGGAATCAATACCAGAAACACCTGAATAATGATGAACGGAAGATATTTGCTGATCTCTGAATTTCCATCCGTTTTGAAAAAACGGCGGCAAAACCAAAATGGAACAAAATGAGATACCACTAACAGCGGAATAAACGCTAATTTCCATGCCACCACAGAATAGACAGGCAAATTCGCCATGGACACAAAATCTGGATACAGATAGAATATACCATACTCTACGACAAGTTCCATAACAAACATAAAGGTATCCGCCAACAAAACAAAAAGCACCCCATGGGTCTTGGGAATTCGGCTGAACAGCAGGACTAAAATAATTTGAACCATAACGCTAAAGAGACCACGAAGTGCGTAAGACTGAAGCAGCAGGCTGCTGGTACATAGATAGATGACAATAGACGCCAGTACATGCAGCAATGGGTACAACCAAACTGGTTTGCTGCGAATATACACTCCAATGATCCAGCCGGCAATCGCCATCTGCGGAATGGTAGTCAGTACGTCCACGAAAAAAGATTCCATGATTTTTCACCTCTGGATGATCTATTATATCATAAATTTCCGGTCAATGGAAAATCTTTTTTTCATTTCCATCCAAAACAAAAAGTATAAATAAAGGAAGGGATATCATGCACGATTATAAAAAACTTTATCTGACTTTACTGCATGCCATGAGTGAGGCCATCACCGCTATGGAGCATATGGATTTTGGCAATGCCAAGGAGCTACTGACCACGGCGCAGCAAAACACGGAAGAACAATGGCTCCAAGAGGAGCAATGTCTACAACCGGACTGAGACTATTTTGAGTCTTTTTCCCATGACCAGGTAATCCCCGGCAGGTGCATCTGCCGGGGATTACCTCTTCTGCTTTGTTAATCTTTAATTCTATAGTTTCTCTTTCTCTGATAGGCCATTCGGCTTTTGTCAAAACCATGCAGACTTGAGTGCCTTAGCTTTACCATGCTCTGCATCAGTAAAGAAAGCAGATATTCCGCAGTATTCCAGCTTTTTGTAAAAGCGTGCACTTCCAAACGCGCATTCATATCGCGTGGAAGTGC
>CABRZL010000023.1 GCA_902475435.1 uncultured Eubacteriales bacterium
TGTCAAGATTGGTTGACACATTTTCCTCAAGGATTTTGTATGCTATGCTGCCTCTATTAGAGAATCATAGTATTGTTGTCGTTTTACCATCGGTGGGAGTCCTCCGTTGGCGGAGCAGATCCGCCGGTTATTCCAATAGCTGATGAAATATCTCCAGATGATTGTCCTGAGTTCGTCCGTAGTCATTTTTCCGTATCATAACGGTCATACAGCAGTTCCGATTTCATCCTCGCCCACATACTTTCACAACGGGCATTATCGTGGCATCTGCCGCCTGCGCTGTTCATACTCTGCTGTATGCCGTACTGCCGGATTGCATCCCGGTAAAGCTGGCTGGTGTACTGGCTCCCTCTGCCACTGTGGATAATGGCTCCTCGGATACCAGGGTATGCTTTTGCAGCATTTTCCAGTGTCTGCACACATAACGGCGCCTTCATGTTGGTATCCATCGCCAGTCCAATCACACTGGCATCAAAACAGTCAAAAACAGCTGAAATATACAGTTTCCCATCACTGGCTTTAATCTCTGTGATATTGGTGAGACATTTGCTCAGCGGTTTCTCCGCATGAAAATCACGCTTTAAGAGATCGTCTGATTTTTTGGCGTCCCTGTCCGCTTTTGTGATCCCGTTTGGCCTGTGTCTGGGATGCTGGCTGAGCCAGATCTCTTCCATGATGCGGTAAACCGTCCGTTTGCTAGGAATATCTACATGTTCCGGATGCCTCCATGTCAATGCCTGATACATGCGGACCCGGCCATAGGTATCATTACATTCATCTTCTTCAAGAATCTCCCTCATGGCATCCGCCAGGGGTTGATATTTCCATGGACGGTCTTTATTGGCAAGATACTGGTAAAATCCCTGTCTACTGACATGAAGGGTTCTGCAGAAAAAGGCGATATTCCCTTTTAATGCGCCGTCTTCCGTTTTTAGAGCAATCAACTTCATTCTTTCGTTTTTGCTGACTTCAGACGGCTCGCAGCAAAAAAGCGCTGGCTTCCTCCAGAAAGTCGTTTTCTTTCTTCAAACGGCGGTTTTCTTTCTCCAGTTCCTTCACCTGCTGGCGAAGCCGGATAAGTTCCTCATTAAGCGTCATGGCACTTTGCGGGGTCTGTGAGCCGGCTCCAAGATCAAGACTGCCAAGACGGTTGGCCCGTACCCAGCCATACATGGTATTCTTGGGGATTCCCAGTTCTTTTGCAGCCTTAGCCTGTCCGATTTCTTTGGCGAGCTTCACTGCCTCTACTTTGTATTCGCGGTCATACTGTCTGTTTTCTGTCATTTTTGTTCACTCCTTATTCTCTTGATTATATCTCAAATCCTTGAGTATGGAATGTCAACTTTTTTATACCACATCATTCGTAACTTTCCCCGCCGCAGCTCCCTCGTCGGCTTTGCCGGTGTTGACCCGGCAGTCGATGACTCCGGCAAGAAGGTCGGCAACAGCAAGCCCGCTACGAAGCGCGGCTCCCCACATTTGCGCAAAAAACTGTTTCAGATCATGACGATTTATCTGCGCCTGGCACCGCAGGATGAACCCGTATACCACTTCCTCGACAAGAAGCGCTCCGAGGGCAAGCCGTACTATGTCTACATGACAGCCGGTGCAAACAAGTTCCTGCGCATCTACTACGCCCGTGTGAAGGAATGCATGGCAAATCTGGACGCGCCTGACGAGGACAGCGAAACAGCCAGATAATCTGCTTATGGACTCCTCTCAGCTGATGAACCATGTTGTTCACCGGCAGTTTTGCTATACCCTTTTTTACTCAAGTCCCGATTGAACTTTTCTTTCAATTTGGACTTGACTTTTGCTAATATAAGATTACAGGCAAGGCGCGGCAGCCAGCCGTGTCTTGTTCTATCTCATGCCTAAGCTACAATAAGGGGAGTAATTGGCCTGGCAAACTTGACTCTGGACTATCTACGTCCGTTAATAAAACTGTCAGCCATCCTCTTATTGCAGCGTTCGGTTTAAGCAGGTTGGGCTTTGCGCTCGGTTTACCAAGCAAATAGAATCGGCAATGAGAAAACGATGGTCGCCACATTACAGATATTTCTTTTGCTTGGAGGAATGCTAATGAATGCTGTAGGAATCGATGTTTCAAAAGGGAAAAGTATGGTTGCCGTTATGCGACCGTTTGGAGAACTCGTGGTAAAACCGTTTGAAGTTCACCACACTGCCAATGAGCTTAAAGAACTGGCAGATCTTCTGCGTAACCTGGACGGCGAAGTTCGGATTATTATGGAGTTTACAGGTCGTTATTATCAGCCCATAGCCCGGTACCTCGTTGAGGCCGGTTTCTTTGTGTGTGTTGTCCATGCGAAACTCATACATGATTTTGGAAACAACTCAATTCGTAAAGTCAAAACCGATAGAGCAGACGCAATCAAGATTGCCAACTATGGCCTTTCCAATTGGATTTCCCTTAAGCGATATACGCCTGAGGATGAAACCCGATTGCTATTGAAAACCTGTAATCGCCAGTATAATCAGTACCTGAAAATGAAAGTGGCTCTAAAAAACAATCTGGTTGCAATCCTTGATCAGACTTTCTCCGGCTTGAATGAGATGTTTACCAGTCCTGTGAGAGCAGATGGGCACGAAAAATGGGTTGATTTCGCAGAAAAATTCTGGCACTGCGAAATCGTTTCTTCTATGAGCAAAACGAAATTTATCTCCCAGTACAGTAAATGGTGCCAAAAGCATGGATATAATCGCAGCGAGAGCAAGGCAACTGCGCTCTATGAGCTTGCCTTAAATCAGGTTGCTACGTTGCCGCCTACGGAACAAACGAAGGATTTAATTGTTCAGGCCATCTCCCAACTGAATTTTGTCTCTGTCTCACTGGCTGAGTTGCGCAGGCAGATGCAACAGTTGGCCGCATCTTTGCCGGAGTACCCTGTCGTCCTTGCCATGAGTGGTGTTGGAGAGACTTTGGGACCTCAACTCATTGCGGAAATTGGAGATGTGCGCCGCTTTTCCCACAAGGGTGCTCTCGTAGCTTTCGCTGGAGTAGATGCGCCTCCGTTTCAATCCGGTGTCTTTGAGTCCGCCAGTCGAAGCATATCTAAACGTGGCTCACCGGCATTGCGTAAAACCCTCTTTCAAATTGTGAAAAGCATTCTAAAAAATTCTCCATCTGATGATGCTGTTTACCAGTTTCTTGACAGAAAGCGTGCGGAAGAGAAACATTATTACGTTTACATGGTTGCTGGCTGTAACAAGTTCTTGCGCATCTATTACGCTCGTGTGAAAGAATATCTGGTCTCTCTGGAAGTAGCATCTTAATCTAAAGCGATCCTGCTTCATTTGGCCAGCGCAAAAATCTCGGGTGCGGTGGCTTAATTCTTTATACCATTTTTGCTTCCTAAAATTTATTCCTTCCCCCTTGACTTTCCTTTGCAGGTTTTGTTAGCAGGTCTTTCCGAAAATAGAAAAGCCTCTGCATTTCGACATTCCGTCCGAAATGCAGGGGCAGGCCAAAGTGGATCTATGAAAACAGCCGCAGCTGGAATTTTAATATTTGGCAGGACTCAACTCAGCAATGAATTTAGCAAATCCACTGAAAATGATCGCGCAAATCCAGCAGATCCAACAAACTTTATGATTTGGCTCAGAAAACGCAAAAAGGCCGCCAGCAACACGCAAAATTGTGTGCTGCCGACGGCCTGAAATTGTGAATCATGGGCAAAAAGCGCTTAAAAGAGGTTCAAATCCATTCCGTTCCCGCCAAAACGCTTTTTGCATCTATGGATAGACGGTGTGTTTTGCCCCTCAAAAAAGCCCGGAAAACGTTGATACAGCTAGCCTTCTGGGGCTAGCTGCATCTATAGCGTTTTGCTAATATGGAGGTACCACCCAGATTTGAACTGGGGAATCGGGGTTTTGCAGACCCCTGCCTTACCGCTTGGCTATGGTACCATATAGGGAAAGGAGTACGCACTGTACTCCTTTCAGTTTTTGGAGCGGGTGACGAGGCTCGAACTCGCTACCTCCACCTTGGCAAGGTGGCGCTCTACCAGATGAGCTACACCCGCAGAATGGTGCCTCCGGTCGGAATCGAACCAACGACACGGGGATTTTCAGTCCCCTGCTCTACCGACTGAGCTACAGAGGCATATTTTAAGCTGAGCCGTCGCTCAGCTTAAAATGCTGGCGACCCGGATCGGGCTCGAACCGACGACCTCTAGCGTGACAGGCTAGCGTTCTAACCAACTGAACTACCGGGCCATATTTCATGGTGGGAACAACAGGGCTCGAACCTGTGACCCCTTGCTTGTAAGGCAAGTGCTCTCCCAGCTGAGCTATGCTCCCAAATGCGCTTTGTACAGATTTTTTACTGTACCCCTCAAGCGACGATGATATTATACTCATGATTCCCCCCTTTGTCAAGCATAAATTTTACGTTTTATATCTTTTTTTAAAGGAATCTTTCGCACTCCAGAAATTCATCAATTCAACGCATTTTGCAGCAGCACTTCCAATTCTGCTGGTGTAAAAACATACTCTTCATCACAAAATTGGCAACCAACAGAAATATCCTTTCCCTCGTCAATAATCTCTCTCAATTCCTTTTCTCCCAAACTGATCAGCGTAGATTCCACCCGATGACGGCTGCAATAACACTTATAACATATGGAACTTTCTTCCAAAACATCCACTTTCATTCCATCTAACACACGGAAAATGATTTCCTGAGGCGTGAGTCCATCCTTCATCATACTCGACACATTGCCGGTTTTTTTCACGCTATTCTCTAACTGATCAATCAATTGATCCGGTGCCCCAGGCAATAGCTGAAGTAAATATCCTCCTGCTACATCTACTGTTTGATCCCGATTTAAAAGTACGCCCAGCGCACACACTGTGGGAATCTGCTCACTTTCTACAAAGTAAGCCGCTATATCCTCGGCAATTTCCCCGCCAAGCAGCTCTACTGTTCCCACATAAGGCTCTTTCATGTGGAGATCCCGGATCAATGTCAGCGTACCCTGATTTCCAACAGCAGCGCCAACATCCAACTTTCCCTGGTACTTTTCCATCAATGCAACCTGTGGATTTTCCACGTAACCTCTGGGATTTCCCGCAGGATCTGATGTCGCCAGCAACGTACCCAATGGTCCATTTCCTTTGATAATCAGTGTGATACTTCCCTCTTCGATCTTTTGCATGTTTCCAATCATACTGGCCGCCGCCAACACACGTCCCAGGGCCGCAGTTGCTACCGCTGTAGTTTGATGAATATCCCGGGCACGCCGGGTGATTTCCGTCGTATCCACCGCCGTGATCTTCACAAACCCATCTCGCGTCATCGCTCGTACCAACTTATCTCCCATCTGGACCTCACTCCTTTATTGCAGTAATGAATACCCGCTCGTCTATAGGCCCTGGTGCCGCCATAGTCCTATCTCCAAAAAAGCGAATATTTCGGAACCCGATACGGTCCATTTGCAACCGTAACCAGCGCAAACGGTAGGCATATTCATAGTGCTCTTCCCGCGCCCGCCTCCACAGTGCTCCATCCCGTGTAAAAATATCCATTCCATAAAAACAGATATTCTCTTCTCTGTCAAACTCCGTACGCCAAATACAGCAGACATCTTCCGTTTCGTCCATGAAGATCTGTCCGTCAAATGCCATCAGCTGTTTTCGGGGCCTCACGTCATAGATCAACATACCGCCGGGCGTTAATGCTTTATAAAAGCATTGAAGCGCTGACACGCCATCCACCGGATCAAGCAGATAATTAAAGCTGTCCAGCATGCAAACAAGTCCGTCCACCGGCTGGGCTATTTGAAAATCAGCCATATTCCCCTGTAAAAATAGCGGGGAATTTCCATGCATTTTTCTTGATTTTTGTCGGGCTCGAACTAGCATGTCTTCACTGATATCCATCCCCAGCGTTTCAACCCCTCTTGCCGCAAACAACATGCTTAGACTGCCTGTACCGCATGCCATATCCAGCAACCGCCGCAGCTTTACATGCCCTTCCCGGAAATGCCACATGAGATACTCATAGAGTCCGCGATAATCCACATCCTCTGTGAGGCTATCATAATAGTCAGCTAACACACCATAAGCGCTCATTTTTGTTCTTCCGCCTCTGTCCGCATCCGATCCAATACCGTACGGTATCCCCCAGCGCCATAATTCAGGCAACGCTTAACCCGGCTTACTGTAGCGCTGCTGACCCCTGTTTTCTCCAACACATCATTGTATATGCTTCCATTATCCAACAGCATAGCCACTTCAAACCGCTGCTCCATCGCCATTTGCTCCGACACTGTGCAAAGATCCTCAAAGAAAGCATAACATTCCTCTGGCGTCTGAAGCGTCAGCAATGCCTGATACAACGCAGCGGATTTGTCACTTCCCTTTCCATGGCTGTTCATATACATTCACCTTTCTATTCTATGGTATTTATATTTTAACAAACTAATATATGAAAGTAAAGGACGAAATTTTACAATCCTTCCTTGCTATTTACAGAAAAATATACTACAATAAGGTGCATACGCGTGCAACTTAACGCTTGAGGAGGAATTTCTATGGTGAAAGCAATTGTCGGCGCCAACTGGGGTGACGAGGGCAAGGGTAAGATAACTGATTTGCTCTCCGAAACCGCTGACATTGTTGTCCGATTCCAGGGCGGCGCCAATGCCGGCCATACCATTATCAATGACTATGGAAAATTTGCACTTCATTTGATCCCATCCGGTGCCTGTAATCCCGGTACTATGAATATCATTGGAAACGGTGTAGCGCTGGACATTCCAGAGCTCATGAGTGAAATTCAAACCATTACAAACGCTGGTGTACCCGCTCCAAAGCTGATGATTTCTGACCGAGTACAGATCCTGATGCCCTATCATATTTTACAGGATACCTATGAGGAGGAACGCCTGGCCGGCAATGCCTTTGGCTCCACTAAATCGGGTATCGCACCCTTTTATTCTGACAAGTATGCAAAAAATGGGATTCAGGTCAACGAACTGTTTGATGAAGATCTTCTTAGAGCGCGTCTTCAAAACATCTGTACTCTAAAGAATGCACTTTTTGTTCATCTTTATCATAAAGCTCCCATTATCCCCGATCAATTGTTCGCCCAGCTCATGGAATGGCGAGAGATGATCCGTCCCTACGTGGGAAATGTTCAGAAATATTTGAATGATGCACTCCAATCCGAAAAAACAGTTCTTCTAGAAGGGCAGCTTGGTTCCCTCAAAGACCCCGACTTCGGAATCTATCCTATGACCACTTCCTCCCATACGCTGGCTGCATTTGGTTGCGTAGGCGCAGGAATTGCCCCAAAAGAACTCAAACAAATCTATGTGGTTACAAAGGCATATTCCAGTGCTGTCGGTGCCGGCGAGTTTGTCAGCGAACTGTTCGGTGATGAAGCGGAAGAACTCCGCAAGCGCGGCGGTGATGCCGGAGAATACGGAGCAAAAACCGGGCGCCCCCGCCGTGTAGGCTGGTTTGATGCAGTGGCCACCCGTTATGGAGCCAACGTACAAGGCGCTACAGATGTCGTCCTCACATGCCTGGACGTTATGGGTTATCTGGATGAAATGAAAGTCTGTGTTGGCTATGAAATCGACGGAAAGGTCACCAGAGATTTCCCTGTCACCCCGGAACTCAAAAAAGCCAAGGCAGTTTATACTACGCTTCCCGGCTGGAAGACGGACATCCGCGGTATCACACGTTGGGAGGATTTGCCGAAAGCGGCCCAGGATTACGTGCTCTTTATTGAAAAAGAAATCGGTGTTCCCATACGCTTGGTATCCACTGGTCCCAAACGCCACGAAATTATTTATCGATAAACGAAAAGGGATTGAAAAACAAGCGTTTTTCAATCCCTTTTGAATTTTTACTTTAAAACAGCCTCGACCAACAGGCATTGGCCGAGGCTGTTTTTTACAAATTAAGCAATGCGGCAAGCACCATAATAACGGCTGGAGTAGTAACTCTCACTGAGAGAAGAAATCTTTACGCATCCACCGCCGGCATGAATGAATTCGCCACCGCCGATATATATGCCAACATGGGTAATGCCTGTGTCGTTATAAGTACGTTCAAAGAAGACCAGATCGCCCGGCTGCAACTCCGAATAGGAAATCGCATAACCATCACTATACTGTGGTGTGGCAGTACGGGAAATGGAGTAACCACACTCACGGAACACATACTGAACAAATCCAGAGCAGTCGAATCCAGAAGGCGTTGTGCCGCCCCAAACATAGGGAACACCTAAATACTGCATGGCCACATCGACAATGCTAGAGGAAGATGCAGAATCATAAGCCGGTTCCTCATAGGAATCTTCTTCCTCATATGTTTCTTCCTCTTCGTATGTCTCTTCTTCCTCATAGTCGTCATAGGAAGTATCGTCATAAGAGGTACTGTCGGAGGAACTGCTATCATCATAGGATACCTCAGTATCATCCGTCTGTGTAACCTGCTCCTGTTGTGCAGCTTCCTCGGCTGCAGCCTGTTCAGCTTCCTGCTGCTGGCGCTCCAGCGCTTGGGTCAGCGTCTCGATTCCAGTAGAACCATCGCCTTCGTTATTGGTTGTACTCACCAAGGAAGCCAGAACATATCCTGTTGTATCGCCATACTGAACTTGATACCAGTCGCCTATCTGCTGTATCAATGTACACAAGCTGCCATTATATAGCACGTCTGTTTTTGCAGAGGTAGAATCTGGCTCGCTTCTGAGATTTGCAGCGGCGCATTGAATTACCGCGTAATCATAAATCTTCTCAGCTGGGATCTCGGCTGTAGGATCCACAAGATCGCTACGAACATAGCCGGTACTTCCACTGTCAAGTGTCACCTGATACCAGCCGTCGCTAATACCGGTAATCGTTACGACTTCCTCTTCTCCCAAGCAATCAATCGGATCGCTGTCTGTACTGGGAGCAGAACGAATATTTGCTGCCGAACACTTGACCAGACCATAACCCAAATCAGCCGTTCCCTGGCCGGTTACTTCCATATAATCACCGTGAACAAAACCGGTAACACCGTTACAGCTGACCCGATACCAGTCACCTTCCTGAGAAAGCACCAGCACCTGCTGCCCCTGCGCTACTACAGACACCACATTTGCATCCATATCGGGATTTTCACGGACATTGACCCCCAGAACATCAACCGTGCCCAGCCCCAAAGCCGTACCGGTAATGAGGTTGCTGACGACCACAGGTGCATCCTGCTCATTCACCACTGTTGTCGGAAGATCCTGCTCATTGACAGAAACATCATCCGCAGCCATTGCAGTGGGACCTAATGCAACTGTGGCTGCCAGCACAAAACTCAAAAGTCTGGCGGGTCTAAAAAACTTGACATTCATCGTATGTAACCTCCGTTTGTTACTCTGCGGACCAAAAATAGATGCTTACTTGGAAAGCGCTCGTTCTAACCAGACACTACCCACATCTAAAGCCGAGAAAATACCGTCTTTCTCAGAACGTTTGGTCACTCGATCTCGGGATTTTACGTTGGGATCTGTCAACTGAAGCTGAACAGATACCCTGGACGCCACATCCTCATTGCCGACCTTTTTTGTCTCGAGGATCTGCATCATCACAATATACGGATCTGCCATGGATCCATAGTAGATGATATTGTCCTTTCGCATCAAGGGACGGCCTTTGTACAAGAGAGTTTTCTTGGTTTCTGTAGCCATATTGTTTCTCCTTTCAGCGAATGTAACCGAATTGTAACACATTGTTTCGAATATGTCAACCGTTTCAGCCCATTCTTTTATAAGTTTTTTTAGAAATTACAACTTTTCCGCAGAAGTTTCCAGGAGGTTTCATATTAAATTGTAACTTTTACCCATTTCAGGGCCAAAAAGGGCGCCCTGTAAACAGGGCGTCCTTTTTCAGGAACGTCAGCCAAACAGGTAATTTCTCACCAGCTCCTGCATCAGCTCATCCCGGTCAATTTTCGTGATCTCCGTCCGGGCCCCATTATAGTTGGTAATATAGGTGGGATCTTCACTGAGAAGGTACCCGACAATCTGATTGATGGGGTTATATCCCTTTTCGCTGAGCGAGCAGTACACCGACGTGAGAATTCGCTTCATTTCCCGGTTTGTGTCTTCGGTCACATGAAATTTTATGGTCTGATCTTCCATCGGTACATCCCCCGCTTTCTTTCGACTTCACAAGTATCTTACTTCATATTCTATAAAAAGTAAAGGGATTCCTGCAACATTCACAAAATATTAAGAGAATTTTTCCAAAATCTCTTAAGTATTATGGTCGGAAACATGCATCTTTTTGAGATTTCCGATCTTTTGGCTTCGGATATTCAGTTCCTCCAGCACGTCTTCCATCGGAATTTGTTGCTCTACCATCATCACAATCAAATGGTAAAGCAAATCGGAAATTTCTCCCACGGTATCAGATTTTACGTCATTCTTCGCCGCAATAATGGTTTCCGCGCTTTCTTCCCCCACTTTTTTCAGGATCTTATCCAATCCTTTTTCAAAGAGATAGCAGGTATAACTCCCCTCCATGGGATGCGCTTTCCGCTCCGTAACTACCTGATAGAGATCTTTCAGTACCTGATCGCTCATTCTATTTCCTCCAGTTTTTCATAAAAGCAGGACACTGCTCCCGTATGGCAGGCCGGGCCCGCCGGTTCCACCATCAGCAGTAGCGTATCCGTGTCACAGTCCGTATAGATTTCTTTCACATACATAAAATTTCCAGACGTCTCTCCCTTATTCCACAAGCTCTTCCTGCTGCGGCTCCAAAACCATGCCGTCTTTGTTTCAAAGGTTTTTTGAACGGCCTCTTCGTTGGCAAATCCCAACATCAACACTTGTTTGGTATGAATATCCTGAACGATTACAGGAATCAACTCTGATTTGTAAAACAAATTTTTTATCTCAAACATAAATGTTCTCCTTACCGGGCAGGGATACTACGAGATCTTAGATAATCTTTTACCTGTGGCACTGTCAATTCCCCATAATGGAACAAACTGGCTGCCAGCGCCGCATCACATCCAGTTTCTTCAAAGACCTCTGCAAAATCCTCCAGCTTTCCGGCGCCTCCACTGGCGATAACCGGAATCGAAACCGCCTCTGTAACGGCTCTCGTCATTGGAATATCAAATCCTGCTTTTGTACCGTCAGCATCCATAGAAGTCAGCAGGATTTCCCCTGCTCCCAGCTCTTGCCCCCGCTTTGCCCACTCCACTACATCTAAGCCAGTGGGAGTACGGCCGCCTGCAACAACTACCTCCCAGGTTCCATCCGGTCGGCGTTTCCCGTCAATCGCCAAAACGACACATTGAGAGCCAAATAATTCTGCTGCCTGGGTCAGAAGCCCTGGATTCTTGACTGCTGCCGAATTCACAGAAATTTTATCCGCACCTGCACGTAAGATTTCCTGAAAATCCGATGTCGTTCGAATTCCTCCGCCCACCGTCAGCGGAACAAAGACTTTTTTCCCGGTATTTTCAATTACATCAACAACAGACTTTCTGGCATCGCTGGTGGCAGTAATATCAAGAAACACGATTTCATCGGCTCCCTGATCAGAGTAGAATTTTGCCAGTTCTACCGGATCCCCGGCATCTCGTATATCCACAAAATTAACGCCTTTGACCACTCTTCCATTATGGACATCCAGGCAAGGAATAATTCGTTTGGCTAACATTGCACCCCGGCCTCCTCAATCGCCCGTTTCAGATCAATGGCGCCGGCATAATATGCTTTCCCTATGATGGCGCCATCCATCCCTTCCGCTGCCAAATTCAGTAAATCCTGATGATTGGATATTCCTCCACTAGCCGTAATACGGCAAGACACAGCGTCACGTAGGGCGCGCAGTCTGGAATAAGACGGTCCAGACAACATACCGTCGGTGGCAATATCTGTGAAAATAATATTCTGAACCCCCAAGGCTTCCATCGTCTTTGCAAACTCCAAATAGTCCAGCCCAGAATCTTCGATCCACCCGTCCGTTTTAACCTGACCATCCATAGCATCAATCCCAACAGCAACGCGATCTCCATATCGTTCAGCTGCTGCCTGAACAAATTCCGGATTCTTAACCGCTGCTGAACCAATAACACCACGGTAAACCCCCAAGGTGAATACCGCTTCCAGATCCTCCATGCAGCGGATTCCTCCCCCTAATTCCACCTTCAGCCCACTTTGCATACAAACCCGACGAACAATTTCTCCGTTCTTACGAATACCATCCTTTGCGCCGTCCAGATCCACCATATGAACAAATTTTGCTCCGGCCTCACGGAATGCTTGGGCAATTTTCATGGGATCCTGAGCCACTTGGTGCGTCGTTGCAAAATCTCCTTTTAGAAGGCGAACACATTTTCCATCCTTTAAGTCAATTGCTGGCAGAATAATCATCGGTTCAATTCTCCAAAATTTTTCAATATTGTCAACCCCACGGGGCCACTTTTTTCTGGATGAAACTGACACCCAAAAACGCCGTCCTTTGCCACCATAGCCGTAACATCCGTACCATAGTGTGTGATCAATGCAAGATCCTCCGTATGAGTCACTTTGGCGCAAAAGCTGTGGACAAAATATACATAATCTCCGTCATGCAGTCCCTTTGTTAAAGGGTTTTGATGTACAACACACAGACTGTTCCATCCAATATGCGGAAGCTTATATGGTGTCTCAATCTTTTCGACGCTCCCGGGTATTAACCCCAGCCCCGCAGACAAGGAAATCTCTGTGCTGGAATCCATCAGCATCTGCATGCCCAAGCAAATCCCTAAAAGAGGCTTCTTCTTAACCTGCCGCTTAATCTCCAAATCCATGCCGCTATTTCGCAGGGCCTCCATACATTTGGGAAACGCTCCTACTCCAGGCAAAATCATTGCATCCGCCATTTCTAGTTCCTGAGGGTTCGACGCAATCCTATTGGGAAATCCCAAGAAATCCAGTGCTTTGGTAACGCTTTTCAAATTACCCGCACCGTAATCGATTACCGCAATGCTCATGACAGCACTCCTTTTGTGGATGTAACCTGATCTGATTCCACCTGCACAGCCTCCTTCAGTGCAAGTCCCAGTGCTTTAAAAAGCCCCTCTGTGATATGGTGCGCATTTTCCCCATACTGGCTTTTCAAATGCAGTGTAATACCGCTATTCATCGCAAACGCCCGCATAAATTCCTTCGTAAGACAGCTGTCATAGTCCCCAATCACAGGTTGCGGCATAGGCGCATCCATCACAAGATACGGCCTTCCGGAAACGTCCAACACACAAAATTCCAGGCTTTCATCCATCGGGACATACGCCGAAGCAAATCGACGAATCCCGAGCTTATCTCCCAACGCCTTCTGAAACGCCTGGCCGAGTACAATTCCCACATCTTCCACACTGTGATGTCCATCCACCTGCAAATCTCCTTTGCAGCGAATTGCCCCGCCAAATCCCGCATAGAACAAAAGCGCATGAAGCATATGGTCAAAAAATCCAATTCCCGTATCGATTTCCAAAGTGCCCCCTTCTAAACAGAGCGACACAGAAACTTTTGTTTCCTTGGTTTCTCGGGTTATCTCTGCAATTCTCATAGTTCAAACCTCACTTGAATAGAGTTTGCATGTGCAGTAAGCCGCTCGCTCTCTGCCAGATGGACAATATCTTCCGCCACCGACGAGAGGGCTTCCCGCGTAAAATCAATCACAGACGTTTTTTTGAGGAAACTTTCCACCGACAGCGGTGAGAAGAAACGCGCAGTACCGGATGTCGGCAATACATGACAAGGTCCCGCCATGTAGTCCCCCAGCGGCTCCGGTGCATTTTCTCCTAAAAAGATTGCTCCGGCATTTTTGAGTTTTTCCAGCAGCGACTTAGGCGACTTGGTCATAACCTCCAAATGCTCCGGTGCGATTTCATTGGCCAGCTCACAGCACTGATCCAGGTCATCACAGACAATAATCGCGCCATAATCCCGCAAAGACTGTTCGATCACGTCTTTTCTGCTGAGATAAGCGGTCTGACGCGTCATCTCTTCCACCACCCGATCGGCCAAATTCTGAGACGTTGTAAGCAACACTGCCGACGCCATAACATCATGCTCTGCCTGTGACAAAAGATCCGCCGCTGTGTAGACGGGATTTGCTGTCTCATCGGCAATCACCAGGACCTCCGAAGGTCCAGCCACCATATCGATATCCAAAATACCATAGGCCATCCGTTTCGCTGCCGCCACAAAGGCATTTCCAGGTCCCACCAGTTTATCTACCTTGGGGATAAATCCGGCCCCATAAGTAAGCGCTGCCACAGCCTGAACACCCCCTACAGCGATCACCCGATCTACACCGGCCACCCAGGCCGCCGCAAGCACCGCATCATTGAGATTTTCTGTAGGCGGCGTTACCATAATAATCTCTTCACAGCCTGCTACCTTAGCCGGAACTGCATTCATCAGCACAGAGCTGGGATAGGCCGCCCGGCCGCCCGGCACATAAATCCCTACCCGGGAAAGGCCGCGGACCAATTGGCCCACTATCCCCCCCTGTATTTTGCTCTCCCACACACGGGTCTTTGTCAACAGTTCCTGCTGATATACACGGATGTTTTCCGCACTGCGCCGCAGGGAAGCATACAGGGCCGGATCGATACGTCTCGTCGCCGCTTCCAATTCCTCCTGGGAAATCTCATAAGGTTCCGCCTGATCAAACTGCAACGAATACTCCTTTACCGCTTCATAACCCCGAAGACGCACCGCCTCCATAATCTGTGCAGCAGATTGGTTAATATCGGCATTTGTCCTGGCCGCCCTCAAACGCATGGATTCTATCTGTTTCCGTTCCGCAATGCCATCCGCTTTCACCACTGTAATCATTCTTTCACCGCCTCAATCTTA
This sequence comes from uncultured Eubacteriales bacterium, assembly GCA_902475435.1. Taxonomy (GTDB): domain Bacteria; phylum Bacillota; class Clostridia; order Oscillospirales; family Oscillospiraceae; genus HGM13006. The sequence continues at coordinate 14,876 of CABRZL010000023.1, forward strand.
TCCATCAGGTCAAAAATTTGTGATTGATACAGCTTGATAGAGGCCGTATTCACAATAAGACGCGCACTCACCGGCGCTACGGTCTCGATCGGTACCAAACCATTTTCTTTGAGCGTCGTTCCCGTTTGCACAATATCTACAATACCGTTGGCAAGCCCAACCAGAGGCGCAAGTTCGACGCTCCCCTCAATCTTAATTACAGATACGTCCATTCCTTTTTCTGCAAAATATGCTTTGGTTACATTGGGATATTTAGACGCCACTACACGATCCCGATACGTATCATAAAAATTACTTCCCTGCGGAACCGCCAGCGCAAATCGACATGCTCCATATCCTAAATCCAGCATCTCATAAAAACTACCGCCATGCTCCATAATCGTATCTTTTCCCACAATTCCCAAATCACAAACGCCATGAGATACATAGGTGAGCACGTCTGCTGCCTTGCTAAGCACCACATCTAACGGATAATTCTGAATGGGCAATATCAGCTTTCTGGTGTCAGACCGAACTGCCGAACAGTCAAAGTTCATTTTTTCAAACAGTTTTAGAGAATCCTCTAATAGGCGTCCCTTCGTCACAGCAATCTTCAGCCGACTCACAGGCACACCTCCGTTTCCCCACATTCTTGGATCAAGACCAGTCTACTTGCACCCAACGCCCTAGCTTCCCGCTCTGCTTCCACTGGCGATTGCGCACAGGACAGCATTGTCGTTCCCGCCCGTTGACGGTTTACATACAATTTTGCTTTGGCCAGACATGAAAGATCATAATATACCACAGTTTCCGGCCGTTTATGTTCTGGCTGAGTCAGACAGGACGCCACTGCTTCCACATCTAACGCAAAACCAGTCGCAGGAACATCCTGCCCAAACCGGCCGATCAGTTTATCATAACGCCCACCGGAGAGTACATTGCTTGCCGCTCCCCGACTATATCCCCGGAAGACCATCCCTGTATAATACTCAATGGTATGGATCAAGCCCAAATCAAATTGAACCCGTCCGCTGAGCCCCGCCTCACGGAGCACCTCATAGAGGGTTTCCAAATATTGAAGTACCTCTTCTGCACGCTTGTTCGGACAAAGCACTCTGGCCTGTTCCAGTACTTCTACCCCTCCAAAAAGCCTTGGCAGCGCCCACATGGCTTTTCCTGCCGGAAGCTCCCGATATGGCTCTAATACAGACGCATAGGTTGTAAATTCCTTCGCCTCCACCAATGTACGCAGATTTTCCTGCGTCTCTGCATCCACATGCAGCGCCTCTAACAATGCTCCAAAATAACCTGCATGGCCAATCTCAATATGGTAATCCGAAAGTCCGCAGGCATCCAGCGCTGCAATGGCCAAAGATATAACCTCCAGATCAGCCCGCAACCCGGAAGCGCCGATCAGTTCTACGCCGCACTGATCGATTTCAGACCTCGCCCCTGTATTTACATCATCGGACCGGAACACTGTCTGATTGTAATACAATCGCAACGGCAATGGCAGTCCCACAAGCTTTGTGGCGGCTACCCGCCCCATAGCCACGGTACAATCCGGACGCATCACCAGGATCTTGCCGGTTCGATCCACTATTTTCATCATGGCCTCCTGCTGCAGTGGGTACCCGGCAGCAGAAATCACATCATAATATTCCACGCTGGGCGTAATCATTTCGCAATACCCCTGACGCTGAAACACATCCGTCACTGCCTGCTCCACCTTTCGAAACGCTGCACACTCAGCAAACAGCCGGTCGCGTGTCCCTTCGGGCGTACCAATGGTCTTATACATAGGATTCTCCCTTTCGGATTCTTTCATTCGCTAATATATTAGCATATTAAATTCCCAGTTGCAATACGCGCATTCACAAAATCAAAACAGCGTTACTTGGGAAGTTTCCGGCAAATCGCCAAAGGCGCCTAAGCTTCGCAGCAATTCTATATGTGTTTTGGAAACTTTGGGGCACGCTTCGCTGAATTCTTCTATGGAAACAAATGTCCTCCCCTTTCTTCCTTCTACAATATCCCAGGCTGCGCTTTCTCCCAACCCAGAAACTGCCACAAACGGCGGAAGAAGTTTCCCATCGTCAATGTTGAACTTGGTCGCGTGAGATCGATAGATGTCAATCGGCGCAAATTCAAATCCACGAAGATAGAATTCATAGCACGCTTCCAGGGTTGTCATTAAATCCTCGTCTTTATCCGTTGCATCAGGATCGTTCTTAATCCGATTGATGTGCATTTTTACGCTGTCCAATCCCTGCGTCATCATCTCGGCATCAAATCCGCCCTTTTGGCTTTTTCGATAGAAATAGGCGCTATAAAAAGCCAACGGCTCATGGACCTTAAACCAGGCAATACGAAACGCCATCATAACATAGGCCACCGCATGGGCTTTGGGGAATAAATACGCTATTTTTGCCAGGGAATCAATATACCACTGAGGAACCCCCAGCTCCTGCATTTTCTCCACCCAGCCATCCTGAAAACCGCCTTTTTTAACCTTTCCTTTTCGAACCGCCTCCATAATCTTAAATGCCATCTTGGGTTCCATGCCCTTACTGATCAGAAACAGCATAATATCATCACGACACCCTACTGTTTCCTTGACAGAAGCAGTCCCGGATAAAATCAGGTCTTTCGCATTCCCCAGCCATACATCGGTACCATGAGAAAATCCGGAAAGCCGCACCAGCATATCAAAACCGTCCGGCTGTGTATCCACCAGCATTTGCCGGGTAAACGAAGTTCCAAACTCAGGGATTCCAATGGAACCCGTTTTTCCAATGATGGGGTCATCATTGGGGAGGCCCAATGGTTCCGGAGACTTGAATATCGCCATGGTTTCCGGATCATCCAGCGGAATTTTCTTGGCATCCACACCCGTCATATCTTCCAGCATACGAATCATAGTGGGATCATCATGTCCCAGCATATCTAATTTCAGAAGGTTTTCCTCCATGCAGTGATATTCAAAATGGGTCGTGATAATATCGGTGTTTGGGTCGTCCGCAGGGTGCTGCACTGGGCAGAAATCATAAATTTCCTTATCGCCCGGAATGACCACCAATCCGCCTGGATGCTGGCCAGTTGTCCGCTTGACCCCGGTACATCCTGCCGCTAAGCGGTTTTCCTCCGCTTTGGATGCCGTGAGATTCCGTTCCTGAAGATATTTCATCACATAGCCATAGGCGGTTTTTTCTGCTACGGTACCGATCGTTCCAGCTCGAAACACATGGCTGGATCCAAACATTTCAATACAATACGCATGGGCTTTGGCTTGGTATTCACCAGAAAAATTCAAATCAATGTCCGGCACCTTATCACCGCCAAACCCAAGGAATGTTTCAAAGGGAATGTCAAATCCATCTTTGACATACTTCTCTCCGCATACCGGGCAGTAGGCATCTGGCATGTCTGCACCGCAGCCATATCCTTCTCCCGACGCGAAATCCGTATGCTTGCACTTCGGACAACGATAGTGGGCCGGCAATGAATTAACCTCTGTAATACCGGACATAAATGCCACCAATGATGATCCTACAGAGCCACGGCTTCCCACCAGATATCCATGTTCCAGAGAATTGGCCACCAGCATCTGCGCAGACATATAAATAACATCATAGTGCCTGCCTAAAATGGCGGAAAGTTCTGTCTCAATGCGTTCCGTCACCAATTCCGGCGGATGATCCCCATAGAGTTCATGCATTTTTCCATAAACCAAATCCTTCAGTTTACCGGCTGAATTTTCAATGGAAGGTGGAAACAGATTTTGGGGCACAGGTCGGATTTCATCACACATATCGGCAATCAGATTTGTATTTTCAATCACCACTTCATGGCATTTCTCCTGTCCCAGATAGGAAAATTCCTCCAGCATCTCATCCGTCGTTTTAAAATAGATGGGCAAGTCCTTATCAGCGTCATCATACTTCTTGGTGGCCAATAGAATATGCCGAAAAATCTCATCTTCAGGATTTAAAAAATGCACGTCCCCAGTTGCTACCACGGGAATATTCAATTCCTCTCCCAGTCGGACAATGGTTCGATTAAAGTTTCGAAGATCTTCTTCGTCTTTTGCCGTCCCCTTCGCAATCATAAAACGGTTATTACAAATGGGCTGGATCTCCAAAAAGTCATAAAAGCTTGCAATGCGCAGGAGCTCATCCCAGCTTCGATTTTCCACCACAGCCTGAAACAATTCTCCCGCCTCACAGGCAGAACCAACGATTAAACCTTCCCTCCACTGAATCAATTCGCTTTTGGGAATACGAGGTACACGTCTATAGTATTTGAGATGGCCATAGGAGATTAACCGGTAAAGATTCCGAAGCCCCGTGTTATTCTTTGCATATAAAATGATATGTCTGGTCTGAAGAGAAGATATTTTATTGCCGGCTTTCATTTCGCTCATGGCGTCGTTAATCTGGGATACCTTGGTGATTCCTTTTTCCTCCAGCATAGCAAAAAAGCGTTCCAGCATATAACCGACCGTCATAGCGTCGTCCACAGCTCGATGATGATTGAAATCCGGCAAACTCAGGGCGTCGGCTACCACATTTAATTTGTATTTGTTAAGACCTGGTAACAGTCCTTGTGCCATGACTAGCGTATCAAGATAGGTAGGCGCAAATTCCAATCCCAATTGTTTACAGGCCGCCTTTACAAAACTTACATCGAAATCCGCATTGTGCGCAGCCAATGGCCGATCTCCGCAAAACTCCAGGAAAGCAGGAATTGCCTCCGCCATTTTCGGCGCACCTTTCAGCATTTCATCCGTGATTCCCGTCAGCTCAACAATTTTTTTAGGCAACTTTCGTTCCGGGTCCACAAAGGTCTGGAATTGTTTTTCCATTTTGCCGTTGCAATAGATTGCAGCGCCAATTTCTGTGATTGCATCATGCTCAAAGCTTAGACCGGTGGTTTCCAGGTCAAATACGACATATTCTCCATGGAAATCCTCATCCTTATGGCCTTTGACTGCAATTTTTGCATCTATGTCATTGACAAAATATCCTTCACACCCATATAGGATCTTGATCTTTCCCTTCGCTGCCTTCATAGCGTCCGGAAATGCCTGCGCTACTCCATGATCTGTGATGCCAATCGCCTGGTGTCCCCATTTGGCCGCAAGGCCAACCACTTCAGCTGTGTCTGTCAGCGCATCCATAGAGGACATCTTGGTATGCAAATGCAGCTCTACCCGTTTTTCCGCAGCAGTATCCTGACGTTCCGGCTTTTTTCCAGCCTCAATGGAATAGGGCTGCAGAACAATATCATTTTCAAAGCGGCTAAAGCTGACTTTTCCCTGAATCTTCACCCACATCCCCTTGGATATTCCATCCAAAATGGGAGCCGCCTTTGAATGCTCCATATACTGATTGACGCGAATAGATCCAGTATGGTCTGTTACATCAAAATTGATAACCCATGCTTTGGCTTTGGTCAGTTCCTTGTGATTGACTGCAAAGACCTCACCTTCCACCACTATTTTCCCAGAATCCATATGGATATCCTTCATAGGGGTCAATTCCCCTTTAAATGGTTTGCCAAAAATCACATTTGACACTGGGGCCGCCACTTTGCGTTTTTCCGGCACAGGTGCAGATAACTGTGCCAAACCTTCTATGGCTTTCATCCTGATTTTCTCCGTCGCTGCGAATAGTGTTTCCGCATCCCCAGCGCTTCCAGATACTACGCACAGTTTAACCGTTGTGCAGAACATATCGGATAACCATTTCTCCACTCTGCTAAGATAGGGCGCCAGCATTTCCTTGCCGCCGCCCTTTAATTCTATTGTTACCACATCACCGTTCAAACAATATTTACAGCCCGCCAAAATTGACATACTGGGAGCAAACAATTCGCTCAAAAACTCTCCTATGTCAGAACAGCGCAGTATCGAAAGCATCTCCGGATCATATACGGTTTTCAGTTCCATCTTTCGAATGGAATATACCCCGGCAATCCCCTGCTCAATTTTCCGCACCATATGCAGCGGAAGATAATCTTCCAGATGCACGGTCACCGTCACCTGACGGCTTTTCATGTCAATTTCCGCGTCAAATACCTTTACATCGTCCAGTCTTGCTTTCATTTCCTCCTCAGGCTGATAGGCTCCAAACAGGTCCAGCAGTCTGATGGTATTTTCATCCATAATATTCCTCGCTTTTTATGTACGCCCGTCAAAGTGTTTCGATATATTCCATTAACGCATCTGCCAAACGATCATATGGCAGTGTCTTCAGTTTTTTCCCTTTTGCAAACAGTACTCCGCAGTCTTTTCCTCCGGCAATTCCTACATCGGCTTCCCGTGCTTCTCCCGGCCCGTTTACAATACAGCCCATCACTGCAACTGTGATTGGCTTATCACAGGACTTCAACCTGCGCTCCACATCCTCCGCCAAACGGATCAAATCAATTTGAGTACGACCACAAGTAGGACACGAGATCAACTCTGGCCCATCCTTTCTGAGTCCTGCTGCCTGTAAAATCTCCTTTGCAGCACGAACCTCCTCCACTGGATCAGCAGTAAGACTGACACGCAGTGTGTTGCCAATCCCCATACACAAAAGGCCGCCGATCCCCATTGCAGACTTGATCAGTCCCATATGGACGGTTCCTGTTTCCGTAACTCCCAAATGCAGAGGATAATCTGTTTTTTCGTTCATGAGCCGATAGGCAGCCATTGTTACCGGAACGGAGGATGACTTCATGGAAATGCAGATATCATGGAAATTCTGTTCCTCCAGAAGCCGCACATGTCCCATTGCGCTCTCCACCAATGCCTCCGCAGTCGGATGACCATACTTTTGAAGAATTTCTTTTTCCAGCGATCCCCCATTGACACCAATACGGATAGGAATCTGTTTTTCCCGGCATACATCTACTACTGCTTTTACCCGTTCCTTCCCGCCAATGTTTCCGGGGTTAATTCGTATTTTGGACGCACCGCCTTCCGCCGCCGCAATGGCCAGGCGATAGTCAAAATGGATATCCGCAACCAGCGGCAGCGGCGATGCAGCGGCAATATCGCGAAATCCTTTGGCTGCATCCATATCCGGTACGGCAAGCCGAACAATCTGACAACCAGCTGCCTGGAGTTGTTTAATCTGATCTAAACAATCTTTTACATCCGTTGTCTTTGTATTGAGCATGGACTGAATGCTTACCGGTGCGTCACCGCCGATTGGCACATCGCCCACAATAATCTTTCGCTTCACCATCTCACCCCGTAACGAGCCTTACGATATCATTAAACGTTACCAAAACCATGAATCCCAGCAGCACCACCAGTCCTGCTGCATGAATATACGCCTCATATTTGGGATCGATCTTCTTCTTTGTGATAGATTCAATGCCCCAGGTCACCAACAGCAGGAAAATATGTCCGCCGTCCAATGCAGGAATCGGCAGCATATTCATGAACGCCAGATTGATCGCAATAAACGCGCCAAAATATACTACGTTCATAATTCCTTCGGAAGTCGATGCCGCACTTTGTCCAGTTTCCTGAATGGTATCCACAATGCCAACAGGCCCAGACATGTCCTTCATGCCTGCCCGCCCAGAAATCAAGTCCAACAGGCCCATCTTTACCATTCTTGCAAAGTCAATGGATGTATTCCAAGCATTTTTTAAAAGAGAACCTATTGTTTTTTCCTCTACACCGCCTAACACAAGACCATAAATATGCTGCACCTGACCGTCTACCACGTAGTCACGCTTTGTCATGTCCACATCTTGTAACACCACGCGTTCTCCGTTCCGGCGAACCGTCAAGTCCATGCTTCCTTCTCCAGCCCGCTCCGTAAGCATTTGAAAATCCGAGAAAATGTAAAGGTTATCTCCATTGATTTCCTCAACGACATCTCCCACTTGCAGTTCTCCCTCCAGCGGGCAGCCTTCTACAAACCCCGTAATCTCCAACGTTCGGAATCCAGTCGCCGTTGCATAAAGCAGTATCAGAATAACAAATCCAGTGAGGAAATTCATAAAAGCCCCTGCCGCCAGAATAATACAGCGCTTCCAAGGGGCCTTAGACGTAAAAGACCGCGGATCATCACTGGAACCGTCTTCTCCCTCCATCGCACAGTAACCGCCGATGGGAAGAAGGCGCAAAGAGTACTCTGTCTCTCCTTTTCCCCAGTGCAGCAGCCGTGGTCCCATAAAAATCGAAAATTCATTGACCTTCACATCAAAGAGCTTGGCCGTAATAAAATGGCCAAATTCATGGATGAAAATCAAAAAGCTGAAAATCAGAATTGCAATTACAAGATACATAAAAAACTCCAATCAAAAGAATTTGTATCTCTTCCCTTTACCCGAGGCACACACTTTCCCTGGCCATCTGGTCCGCGCGAAGAATTTCTTCCAGGCTTGGATGATCCACTACGGCAACCGCATCCATGGCCCGGCGTACCAGTCTGGGGATGTCATTAAATCCAATTTTATCCTCCAAAAACAGACCCACTGCAGCTTCATTGGCGCCATTTAATACTGCACAGGCTGTCCCGCCCCGTTTCGCAGCCTCCACAGCATAAGCAAGACAAGGAAAATTTTCCATATCTGGAGGCAGAAACGTTAAACTTCCGCAGGATAAAAGATCCAGTCTCTGACAAGGCGCATCTAGGCGATTGGGGTATGTCAGCGCTAGCTGAATTGGAATGCGCATATCCGGAACGCCAAGCTGCGCCAAAACAGCCCCATCCCTGAACTCCACTAAGGAATGAACCACGCTCTGCCGGTGGATGACTACATCCACTTTCTCCTTTGGCAGACGATACAGCCGCATGGCTTCAATAACCTCCAGCCCTTTGTTCATCATAGTGGCAGAATCAATGGTAATTTTTGGCCCCATCGTCCAGGTGGGATGTTGAAATGCATCCTCTTTTTTTATTGTTTCCAATTCCTCAAACTTTTTTCCATAAAAAGGACCGCCAGAAGCTGTTAATATCAGTCTCTGAATTTCACTTTTGTCATGACATCCCATAAGACACTGGAAAATTGCGCTATGTTCGGAATCCACAGGAATGATTTCAGCACCGCAACGGTCTGCTGTTTCCATTACCAGCTCTCCAGCACAGACCAGCGTCTCTTTATTGGCAAGACCAATACGCTTTTTTGCTTCCAGAGCCGCCAGCGTGGGCCGCAGTCCGACCATACCCATGACAGCCGTAATGACCACATCGGCCTCCGCCATTGTGGCCGCTTCCATCAGGTGCTCCATTCCGCTCTTTACTGTAATCGGTAGCCCGGACAGTCGGCTTCGCAATCTCTTTGCTGCCTCTTCATTTCCCATGACACATAAACGTGGCAAAAACCGTTTGGCTTGTTCCTCCATACGATCTACATTCTCATTGGCAGTCAGAGCGCAGACCTGTACTCCTAAATGCTCCGCTACCGAAAGGGTTTGCCGACCAATCGATCCTGTACTTCCTAAAATAGATATAGTCCTGGTTTTCATTGATATGACACACTTTCTAAGAAAAATACTTTCTCAAATCTTCCTCGCGCAGACAATAAACCTAATCCCATATAAACAGATATGTCCTCCAACCCGCCATTATAACTCAATACCTCTTTCACGCCGCAAACTCAGCCCTGAATTCAATGCAAATACAAAGGGCCATCATAGATCGATGATATATTGATATTTTACTTCCTACAGAATGGGGAGCATAAGCATCAGGAGTTCTATCACAGGTGCAGCAAAAATTACACTGTCGAACCGATCCAACACACCGCCATGGGCACGGAACAGGGTTCCGTAATCCTTAATGCCGGTTTCGCGCTTAATCATGGAGAAAGACAAATCCCCCACAATAGATACAAGCGACCCCAATAATCCATAGATGATAGCAAAGAAGTAGTGATATTGCAGATGGAATCCAAACTGCATCACAAGGCCATATATCACCATGGACAGCGCGCCCGCCAGTACACCGCCTACCGCACCTTCCACCGTTTTGTGTGGGGAAAGTATGGGAGCCATCTTGTGCTTTCCTAAAAATCTCCCGGCAAAATAAGCACCTGCATCCGCGATAAATGGAATCATGATTGGAATTAACACCAGATACCGGCCGGAATCCATGAGAAGAATCCGCGCAATACTGGAAAGACACACCGGAATTACAATTCCAGCAAACAAACAGCCTGTGACACTTTCAAACTTAACTTCCGGATACGCAAAAAGCGCCTCCAAAAACAGCAACAGCCCAAAGATTGTCACACCAACTGCACCGGGGACAACGGGACAGTCAATATAACTCCAGAGCGGCATCAAGATGGCCATGCCCATACTATAGAGCATCATACGAGTATGCCGGACAATCCCAGTTGTATATAACATCTCCCGCGCGCCAATGGCTGACAGCAGTGAAATTGCAATGACCGTAATAATCTTAGGACACACTAACAGGATCACCAGCAGCAGAGGAATTCCCACCGCCGCCACAAGCAGTCTTGATTTCATGGCTCAAATTCCTCCAAACCGCCGGTTTCTGGCCCGAAACGCCTCGATGGCCTTATCCAGCTCCTTCTCGTTAAAGTCCGGCCAAAGCACATCAGTAAAATAGAATTCCGAATAGGCCGCCTGCCATAACAGGAAGTTGGAAATCCTCAGCTCTCCGCCGGGACGTATAATAAGATCCGGATCCGGTATGTCCGCAGAATACAGCAGGGACGAAAACATCTCTGAGGTAAGATTATTCGGATCCATTCCGGTTTCAACACATGTTTGAGCCCATCGGCTTGCTGCTCGAAGAATCTCGTCTCGGCTGCCATAGTTGATACACATATTCACCTGAGAATCCACATAAACCTCAGATTCCTTTTTGGCTTCCTCGGCCAGTTCCTGCAATTCGGGACTCAAAACAGACATATCCCCAAAAAAGCAAATTCTTACATGATTTTTCTGCATATCCCGGATGGCCTCTATCAAATAGTCCCGCATTAACGACATAATTTTAGAAACCTCCTCCTGGGGACGCTTCCAATTTTCCGTCGAAAAAGCATAGACTGTCAGATATTTCACGCCGATCTCTCGACAGTACAATGCAATTTTACGAAAGGTCTCCGCTCCAGCCGCGTGACCCGCCGTCCTGGGCAGCAAACGATTTTTTGCCCAGCGTCCATTTCCATCCATAATGATTGCAATATGTTGGGGCACTTGGAGCGATTGCTCTCGTTTTTTCAATATTGCCATGGTCATCCACGATCTCTCCTGAGATATCTAATGTTCTACCATCTCTGCTTTCTGCCTTGAATGCGACTACGCAGGCGGTATTTAATATCAATCGGCCCCCTTCCGGATAGAATGAGACTGTG
>CABRZL010000024.1 GCA_902475435.1 uncultured Eubacteriales bacterium
CCGACCCGGACAACGCCCAGGAAGTGGCCACCATGGATGATGATAAGCTGGAGCTGCTGAAGGACATCTTCTGGCAGATGAATGAGATCACGTCCAGCACGTCGACCCAGACGGAAACGGTGATTGAAACATCCGATGATGGCAACGGCAACATCGTGGAAACGGAAACCACGATCACACAAACTTATCTGTATATCACTGTCAGCCATAAGACCGCCGAGGAAATGGCCGACCAGTTCGGCTTTAACGAGGACCAGCGGGAACAGATGGCGGAGCTGCTGGCTGATGAGAACAATTCCCTTTGGTCCCAGGTGCTCTACGGCATTACCGGAGGGGATGGCGAGATCGTTACGGTGGCGCTCTCCCAAGTGGGGAACATCGGCGGCGAACCGTACTGGAGCTGGTATGGTTTTGGCAGCCGTGTGGAATGGTGTGCCTGCTTTGTGAGCTGGTGTGCTGACCAATGCGGCTATATTGAAGCCGGCGTTATCCCGAAATTTGCGGCCTGCGCGTCCCAGGGTGTTCCCTGGTTCCAGGAGCGCGGGTTATGGCAGGATAACAGCTACGAGCCGCGCCCCGGCGACATCATCTTTTTTGATTGGGACGATGGAGGCCAAGACGGGCAATCTGACCATGTGGGTATTGTGGAGAAGGTCGAGAATGGCCGTGTCTACACCATAGAAGGCAACTCCGGCGACTCTGTGCGCCAGAACAGCTACCCCATTGGGTATTATGAGATTTACGGGTACGGCACCCCGGCCTATTAACTTCCTCAAAAAAGAGAAGCCCAGCCGCACTACGCGGCTGGGTACATAAAAGATTCATAAAAAACATATTGAAATACTTCGTTTATCCGAATATAATGATAATGGAAGTGCTTCAGAGAAATAGGAAACCTGCGGAGGACAATCATGGATATAATGTCAGTAAAGGAAGCGTCTGAGCGATGGAATATTTCGGAACGCTGGATTCAGAAGCTCTGTGAAGAAGGGCGAATTGAAGGTGTGCAGCGCTTTGGCCGGTCCTGGATGATCCCCAGGGAGGCGCAGAAGCCTGCTGACTTAAGGAAAAAAGGCAAAGGAAGGAGCGATGCTTCTCATGTATAACCCACAATTAGAAACTTTTCTGTGTGTGGTAGAATGCGGCAGCTTTAACAAAGCCGCAGAGAAACTATATATTTCTCCACCGGCGGTTATCAAGCAGATCAACCTGCTGGAAGAAAATCTGGACCTGCAGCTTTTTGTACGCACGCATCGGGGGCTTCAGCTGACCGAGGCCGGAAAATCGTTGGCACAGGACGCAAAATATATCATCCAATATTGCAAAGACTCAGTGACGCGGGCGAAAAACGCTATGAAAAAGAGTGAGGACATCATCCGCATCGGCACATCCCCCATGACACCGGCTCAGGTACTGGTAGATCTTTGGCCAAAACTGCAGGAGGACTGCCCTGGTATCAAGTTCCAACTGGTACCCTTCGACAACACGCCTGAGAACGCCCGGGAAATCCTGGCCAATCTTGGACAAAATATTGATGTGGTAGCAGGTATCTTTGACGAGACGATGCTGAACCTGCGCCGCTGTGCTGGACTGGAAATCTCAAGGGAACCTATCTGTGTGGCTGTGTCCGTCCATCACTGGCTGGCTGGGAAAGATAAGCTGACTGTGCAGGATTTATATGGCGAAAAACTGATGTTAATGCGGCGGGAGTGGAGCCATTATGTGGACTTGCTGCGGGACGATTTGTGGAAAAATCACCCGCAGATTCAGATTGTGGACTTTGATTTTTACGATGTCAACGCATTCAACCAATGCGAAAATAATAACTGTGTGCTGATGGCGGTGCCCAAATGGCAGTATGTCCACCCGCTTTTGAAGATTCTTCCGGTGGATTGGAACTACACCATCCCCTATGGCCTGCTCCATTCTCCCTCGCCGTCCCCTGTGGTGAAGCAGTTCCTTCGGGCGGTGCAAAAGGCGACAGAGCAAGGCAAGTAATAACCTAAAGGTAAATAGTACATAACGAATCGAGACTTCTGTTGAGGTCTCGTTTTTTTTATAATGAAATCAGAAAAGAAAGAGAGGAAGGTGACACGATGAAGGCGCAGGGAATTCTGGCCATTGCGGTTTGCTTACTGCTTTGCCTGACGGGATGTGCAGGCCGTGGACAGACAGAAACAGCTTCTTCCGGGGAATCACCTCCTGCCGGGAATGCTGGCCTTTTGGATCACGCAGATTCCCAGCAGGAACCGGACAGCTTTGCGCCCGCGGATCAAATGGCAGAGCCATTTACAACATCTACTTCCATTCAGGATGTGACCCAAAATTCGGTTTTCGCAGGATATGGGCGGTTGCTCTTTCCGGTGGAGGACTGGTATATGAGCGGCAGTACCCTTGGAGATTTGCAGCTGACCTGGTACAACAACATCGACCCGGAGGAAACTGTGGAGATCGTCAATACCCTGTGGCAGAGGGCCAACGCTGGCGAAACTGTTTTCTACGACATCTATACGGAGGAAGAAAAAGCGGAAGATCCTGCAAAAGAGGATACCGGATTATTCTTTTTCCGCGGTGACCCGGGAGCCAAATTTGCCGTGTGCAATGCGGGTGGTGGTTTTGCTTATGTAGGAGCTATGCAGGACAGCTTTCCCCATGCGTTGGAATTATCCAAGCGGGGATATAATGCCTTCGCTCTCATCTACCGCCCTGGAGCCCAAACAGCGTGTGAGGATCTGGCGCGGGCAATTAGCTTTATTTTTGAACACGCTGAGGAACTGGAGGTTGACACCGACTGTTACTCTCTCTGGGGCGGTTCAGCCGGAGGCCGTATGGCGGCCTGGCTGGGGTCCTATGGTCCGGCGGCCTTTGGCGGGGACGAATTGCCCAGACCTGGGGCCGTTATCATGCAGTATACCGGTCATAGCGATTACACAGAAAATGACCCGCCAACCTTTGCCTGTGTAGGAGAAAGCGATGGCATCGCAAACTGGCGCACCATGGAACGCCGCATTGAAGCGCTGGATGCCCTGGGGATTCCCACCGAATTTCACCACTATCCTGGCCTGCCCCACGGGTTTGGGCTGGGAACCGGCACAGTGGCAGAAGGATGGTTGGATGAAGCAGTTGCCTTTTGGGAAGAGCAGGTGGAGTGATTTATGTCGAATGGAACAATAATATTACTACAATTGAACAAATAGAAAGGAAGTATGAACTTTGAAAAATGTTATGCTTTTAACAGGAGCAGGCCAGATCGGAATGGCCATAGCTCGCCGTATGGGAACAGGAATGAAAATTGTGATTGGTGACAAGAAGCCGGAAAACGCACAGGCGATTTCGAGGATTATGAACGAGGCCGGCTTTGATACTGCTGCCGTGGAGATGGATCTTTCCTCGAGGGAGTCAATAAAAGCAATCATTTCCGAGGCACAGAAATACGGTGAAATTACTATGTTGGTTAATGCCGCTGGTGTTTCACCAAGTCAGGCACCCATTGAGGCGATTTTAAAGGTTGACCTGTATGGCACGGCCGTTTTGCTGGAGGAGGTCGGCAGGATTATTGCTCCCGGCGGAGTGGGAGTTACAATTTCGAGTCAGTCCGGTCACAGGATGCCGGCGCTTACAGCAGAGCAGGACGAACAGTTGGCGTGTACTCCCACGGAAGAGCTGCTGAAGCTGGATATTTTACAGCTGGAAAACATTCACGATACCCTGCATGCGTATCAGATGGCGAAGCGGTGCAATGAGAAACGCGTCATGGCCGAGTCGGTAAAATGGGGAGAAAGAGGAGCGCGTATTAACTCTATTTCTCCCGGCATTATCGTTACTCCACTGGCAATAGATGAATTCAACGGACCGCGTGGAGATTTTTACAAGAACATGTTTGCCAAGTGCCCGGCAGGTAGACCTGGCACGGCAGATGAGGTGGCCAATGTGGCGGAGCTTTTAATGAGTAACAAGGGCGCATTTATTACCGGCGCAGACTTCCTCATTGACGGGGGCGCAACCGCCTCTTACTTCTACGGTCCACTGCGGCCATAGGGATATAATAAGGATATTTTATAGGGAGATGTCATAAATGAACAACTTTATTTTTCAAAACGCTACGAAGGTTTACTTTGGTAAGGGCTGTGTGAAAGAGTATCTGGCCTGCCTGACGAAAAACGCCAATACCATTTTGCTCGCCTATGGCGGCGGCAGCATTAAGAGAAATGGTGTCTATGATGAGATCACCAGCATTCTGAAGGAGGCCGGCAAAACCATTGTGGAGTTCTCCGGCATCATGTCTAACCCAACCTACGCCAAGGTGCAGGAGGGCGCGAAACTGGCACGGGACAACCAGGCAGATATGATTCTGGCCGTGGGCGGCGGCAGCGCAATGGACTGCTGCAAGGCCGTCTCTTTGGCAGCCCGGTATGACGGCGACATCTGGGAGGATTTCTGGGCCAGACCTGGTGTCATCGACTTTGAACCCCTGCCCTTGGGTGTAGTGGTCACTGTGGCCGGCACTGGCAGTGAGTGCAACGGCGGAGCCGTGATTACCAACGAGGAAAAGAAAGTCAAGACCGGCCGGGATTATCCGGCTCTCAACCCTCGCTTTGCCTTGATGGACCCTACTTATACATTCTCTGTACCGAAAAAGCAGATGGCCTCCGGCAGCTTCGACATCCTGAGCCATATCATGGAGACCTATTTCAGTGAGCCCAATGAGGACAATGTTTCCGATGACATCATGGAGGCGCTGATGCGCAGCGTTATCCGCAACCTGCGCGTTGCAATGGACAACCCGGAAGATTACACGGCTCGTTCCAACCTGATGTGGGATTCTACCATGGCGGAAAACCGGCTCATCAAGATGGGCAAGAAGTGTGACTTTGAGTGCCATAACATGGAGCACCAGCTTGGGGCCTATACCAACTGTAATCATGGCTGCGGCCTGGCGGTGATTCATCCGGTTTATTACCGCCATATTTACAAAGAAGGATTGCCCAAGTTTGTTCGGTTTGCTGAAAATGTGTGGGGGCTTTCCCGGGATGGCAAATCCGATGAAGAACTGGCCCTGGCCGGCATTGACGCCCTGGCAGACTTCATCGTGGAAATCGGTTTGCCCACTACCCTTAAGGAACTGGGCGCTCGAAAGGAACAGATGAAAGAAATCGCTGATTCCTGTGGTATTTCCCAGGGCAGCTATAAGCCAATGACCCATGAAGAAATCCTGGAAATCTTCCAGGAATGCTATGAATAAAAATTGAGAGCCAGGAAAGGAATGACCTGTATGAAAAGAATATCCGCTCTTTTTTTGAGCCTTGCAATGATTTTAAGCCTTGCCGCCTGCGGTACCAACTCATCCAATGAATCCAGTACCCCGGAATCCTCCACGCCTCCCGCGTCCAGTGAAGTACAGGAACCCAGCGAAACTCCAGAATCCGAGGGAACCTCCCCAACCGGTGAGGAATCTGGTTCCCAGCCGGAAACAGACGGAGAAACTGGCGGTACTCTGGTTGTATACTTCTCTGCGACGGGCAATACAGAGCAGGCAGCTACGTATATCGCAGATATTACCGGCGGCGATCTCTTTGAACTGGAGCCGGCAGAACCTTATACCAATGAGGATCTGAATTATAACGATGATAACAGCCGCGTTTCTCAGGAATATGCAGACGAATCCCTGCGAGATGTAGAATTAGTAGCCGATACAGTAGATAACTGGAATAGCTACGATACCATATTCATCGGTTATCCCATCTGGTGGGGCATTGCTGCCTGGCCGGTGGACGGCTTTGTGGAGGCCAACGACTTTACAGGGAAAACAGTGATCCCCTTCTGCACCTCTGCCAGCTCCGGCATTGGTGAAAGCGGAGAATTACTGGCAGAATTGGCCGGTACCGGCGATTGGCAGGAGGGAATGCGTTTCCGCTCCAGCGTGAGCGAGGCTGATGTGCAGGAATGGCTGGATAGTCTGAACTTGTCATAAGGATAAGAAAGGAGACCCCCAATGAAGCGCTTTTTTCCACTTCTTTTCGCAGGGATACTTCTTCTGAGCCTTGCCGCTTGTGGCAGGGAGACTTCGGGGCCCAACCAAGTTCCAAGTGCGGAATCTTCCATACCCCATACCCCGGAAACAGATTTTGATGAGGCACAACCTTCTTCCGATACTATAGAAGAAACAACCAGTCTCAGTTCTGATAGCAATATCCTGATTGCCTACTTCACCATGCCGGAAGATGTGGATACAGAAGGTGTGGACGCGATTGCCGGAGCCAGCATTGTGGTCCGAGACGGCATGGTGATGGGTAATGTGGAGTATATGGCCAGCGTGATTCAGGAAACAGTGGGTGGTGATCTGTTCCAGATTGAGACGGTGGAGCAATACCCGCTGGATCATGATCCGCTGGTGGATCAAGCGGCAGAGGAACAGGATGAGGATGCCCGCCCGGAATTAGCCACACATATAGAGAATCTTGATTCGTATGACACGATTTTTCTTGGCTATCCAAATTGGTGGGGAGACATGCCCCAGGCGCTGTATACCTTCCTGGAGGAATATGATTTTTCTGGGAAGACCATCATTCCTTTCTGCCCCCATGGTGGTAGTGGATTTTCCCGGACAGAAAGCACCATTGCGGAATTGCAGCCCGGGGCTACTGTCAGTGAGAACGGACTGACAATCTCACGCAATGATGTGGCAGGTAGCCACGACCAGATCGAACAGTGGGCAGCAGGGCTTGGGATATAATTTCTTAATTTACATCTACAGAGGATATACCAATAATAAAACCAGTACCCGTAAGGAAAGGAGGTGCGCCGTATGAAAAGAGTTTTAGCTTTGATATTGGCGGTCATGCTGAGTCTCTGTCTGGCCGCCTGCCAGCACGAAGATAGCGGGCATTTTGCCTTAACTGTGGAGAATAACACATCCCAAGGAGAACAAAACGGCAGCGCAAAGGAGCAGAATGAAATAGTGGAGAATCCGAACATTTTGGTGGCCTATGATCCGGCGCAGCAGCCGGTTGCAAAGGCTGCCGTGTGGATCGCCCAGGAACTTTCCGCTGACCTTGTAGAAATAGGGAATGACAACAATCTGCAAGCGGACCAGTATGAATTTGTCCTGCTGGGTTTTTCCTCTCAGGATGATCGTTTATCCTCTGCGGTCGAGGATTTTCTGGAACGGTTTGATTTTGGAGCCCGTACCATTTATCCCTTTGTTCTGGATGAATCAGCGGATTCCGCCTCTGTTACCAGTGCGGTTTCCCTCTACTCTGCAATCTCTCAACTGGAGCCTGGCGCACGGATGGGGAACGACGCCCTGATTTTCACAGCGGATACACCCCAAGAGGACATCACCGCCTGGGCAGGGGGATTATCCCTGGCCAGCGGAGAACCTGTCCCACAGGCCGGTGATGGAAATACTGTGGCTACTGCTGCTGTCACGCCGAATCAGCAACAAGTACTCTATCTTTGGGAAGAGGGCAACGCTCCGGCACAGACAGAATACACCGTGAACAACGGCGGCTATTCGGATGACCCGGACTTCCGCCCTTATCTCACCAGCTACCCAGTGCCAGAAGGAACGCAGATTAAGGGCGCTGTGCTCATCTGCCCCGGCGGCGCGTTCCAATTCCGCAGTGACCAGCCAGAAGGAGTCGATGTGGCCGAAGCCCTCAGTGAGAGGGGCTATCAGAGTTTTGTAGTGGATTACCGGCTGCGGCCCTACACCCAGCAGGAGGGGGCGTTGGATCTGGCAAGGGCTGTGCGCTTTGTTCGTTCTCATGCGGAGGAATACGGCATTGACCCACAGGCCATCGCCGTAATGGGTTTTTCAGCGGGCGGAATTTTAAGCGGTGAAATGCTGCTTCACTTTGATGGGGATGTAAGTCCATCTGTTCTGGACCCACAGTATCAGCCGGATGAACTGGACAGCGTTTCCGCTGATGCGGCGGCCTGCGGCATGATCTATTCGTTCTATGGCCGTCTGAGTGTGGGTACCACCGATGTGGAGCTGCTGCGCTCCGGCAATCTGCCGCCGACCTTTTATTGCTACGGGACCCGCGATCCGTTTTATGATCAGTTTTTGGCCAATGCTGACGCAGCGGAGGAAGCGGGCGTGGAGGTAGAACGGCTGCAGCTTGACGGAATGCCCCACGGTTTTGGAGTAAACGGCGATTGGATTCCAACCTATGATCGGTGGCTGGAAATGATTTTTCTTGAAACAAGAAGCTGAGGTACAAAAATAGCTTGGAATTTTGAAGTTAAGCAAAGAGGTGATGGAATGTGCATAAAAGCGGACAACTCGTAATTTTGGCGGTTGCTTTGCTCTTTTTAAGCTCTTGTGGGGCGACAGAAAACACGGTAAATGAGGCACCGAATATGACTTCGCAGGTTACTGAGGAAGAACAGCAACAGGCGCAGAATACAGTTCCCACATGGGAGGAACGCAATCCACCAGTTGCATCAGCCATTCCTCAAACCGGTATGACCCAGCCGGTTCCTGCGGAGTATCTGGAGCCAGCCAACCAGCAGGGCTCTGTTGTCCGGCTGGACTACGAGTCCAAAGATTATGTCCGGGACAGTGCCTCGGTGACCAAAACCGCCTATGTCTATCTACCTTATGGATACGATGATGCCGATTTGGAAACCAGGTATGACGTTCTCTACCTGATGCACGGCTGGGGCGGTCAGGAGGGAGAATACTTTACCATCAGCAATGGAAGTATTAAGAATATGTTTGACCATCTAATTGAAAATGGGGAGATTCCGCCCACCATAATCGTATCCGCAACCTTCTACACGGAGTACAGTAGCCGTGATTTTGGAAGCTCGGAGGATGAACTGAGAGAGTTTCATCAGGACTTTGTCAACCATCTGATGCCGGCGGTAGAGGGCCAGTACCACACCTATGCAGCATCCACTTCCACACAAGATTTAATGGCTTCAAGGGATCACCGGGCTTTCGGCGGTTTTTCACTGGGCTCCGTAACGACATGGATGGAATTCTGCTACGATTCCGACTACATCCGCTACTATCTTCCCATGAGCGGCGCCTGCTGGTATTTTGGCGGCTATGGGGACTACTACCCGGAAGAAACCTGCGACTTTTTCGAGGATCTGATCGCGGAGCATGACCTGAATGAGCGGGGCTATTTCATCTACGCAACCACCGGCACCAATGACACGGTGCGCAATCAGGTGGAGATCCAGATGCAGGAGATGCTTGCCCGCAGTGATGTGTTTACCCCCGACCATGTGATGTATTACCAGAAGGAGGGCGGCCGACACGACTTCGAGGCAGTGCAGGAATATCTCTACAACGCCCTGCCGCTATTCTTCGTCCAATAATCGAAGATTCAACGAAATCGACTATGTAATATTTGAATATGAAGGAGGAATTATCCATGCAAACTGTAGAAAACAAAGTGGTCATCATCACCGGAGCTTCTTCCGGACTGGGAGAGGCAACCGCCAAGGTGCTGGCGGAAAACGGGGCCAAGGTGATCCTGAGTGCACGGCGGGAGGACCGGCTGGCAAAGCTGGCTGGGGAAATCGGGGAAAACGCCGCCTATCTGAAGTCGGATGTCACCAGTCTGGAGGATATGCAATCGCTGGTGAAGCTGGCCAAGGAGAAGTTCGGCAAGGTGGACGCCATCTTCGCCAACGCGGGAATCATGCCAGGCGGAAATATGTCTGAAATGAAAGTAGCGGACTGGATGGGCATGGTGGAGATCAACATCAAAGGCGTATTGAACGCCATGGCAGCCGTCCTGCCGGAATTCATTGCTCAGAAGAGCGGCCACATCATTGTGACCTCCTCCGCCGCCGGACTGCGGTCTGTTCCGGGCAACGCCGTCTATTGCGGCACTAAGCATTTCGTCCGGGCTATGCTGGACTCCTTCCGCATGGAGGCGGTGAGCGAGGACACTAACATTCATACCACCACCATCTATCCTGGTGCCGTCAAGACAGAACTGCTAAATACCATCGCCCCCTCGGAGACCAAGGCTATGGTGGAGAAGTTCTACGAGGAGGCGGGCCTGACGCCGGACGTCATCGCAAACGCCGTGCTGTACGCCATCTCCCAGCCGGACAATGTAAATGTCTCCGATCTGGTGGTGCGTCCCAGCAAAGAGGCTTGAGGAAAGAGCACCCTTTCTGCCTTACGGCGGAGAGGGTGCAACTGTTTAAGAAAGAGGAAAACGGGAACAATGGAGGAACAATCGGAACAATATCTTTTTGAAAAAATGCCAGTACCGAAAGCAGTAGCAACTTTGGCAATTCCAACCATCATCAGCCAGGTGGTGACCATGATCTACAACCTTGCAGATACCTTTTTTGTAGGACAGATTGGTGACCCGCTGATGGTGGCTGCTGTTTCGTTGGTATCACCCTGGTTTAATCTGCTGACCGCCCTGGGAAACCTGTTCGGCTTAGGTGGCAGCAGCCTGATCTCCCGGATGATGGGGGCCCAGAATCATAAGGACATCAAATATGTGTCCGTATTCAGTATTTGGGGTGGGGCGGCTGTGACGCTTCTCTTTTCCCTGGCCACTTGGTTTGCCCGTGTACCCTTGTTACATTTCCTGGGGGCGAGCCCAGATACCTACTCTTACGCCGAGGATTATCTTCTCTGGGTGGTGGTATTGGGCGGTGTGCCAACTATGGTGAGCCTGGCACTGGGCCATCTCCTGCGGAGCGAGGGCCATGCGAAACAGGCCAGTGCCGGCATGATGTTCGGCGGTATCCTCAATGTAGTGCTGGACCCTATTTTTATTTTTGCGTTCCATCTGGATGTGGCGGGAGCTGCCATCGCCACAGCTCTTTCCAATACTGCCTCAGTGGTGTTTTTCATCGTTCAGTACATTCGTCTAAAGGAAAAGACTGCCGTTTCTCTAAATCCACGGCACTTTACATTTCGTTTTGTGCGGCCCATCTTCTCGGTCGGCTTGGCATCGGCTTTGGCCACCGCCCTTGGCAATGCTTCCAATATGGTGATGGTACATCTGGCCTCTGGCTACGGAGATATTCCTGTAGCGGCCTACGGTGTAGTAAAGCGTATCGACCAGTTCCCGTTGAATGTTTCCATGGGGCTGTGTCAGGGCTTTATGCCGCTGGTGGGATATAACTTTGCCTCTAAGGATTACGGGCGGATGCGCAAGGTATCCACTTTCTCCTGGAAAGTGGCATTGGTGATGTCTGCCTGCTTCATTGCCTGTTTTGCTATCTTCGCACCGCAGATTTTGCACCTGTTTATCCCGGAAACGCAGACCAGCACTCTGGGCGCTTCTTTCCTGCGGATTGCCTGTCTTGCGGTGCCGTTGACCAGTGTGAACTTCCTCATCAGCTACACCCTGCAGGCCATGGGAAAGGGAATTCAATCTGCTGTCCTCACGTTCAGCCGCCAGGGACTTCTTAATATTCCGCTGCTGATTTGTATGAATCTGATTTTCGGCTTATATGGCATGATCTGGACCCAGCTGGCAGTGGAGGTTATCATGCTGCCTGTGTCCCTGGGAATGTACTTTCATACCTTTCGGATGCTAAAAGCAGAGAGTTAAAACCTTTGGCTTATTACTACATAACCAACGGAGACTTCTGCTTTTTCCCGCAAAGGATTACAATGGAATCACAAAGGAGAGAAAGATCATGCAGACAAGAATATTAGGAACCGATTTGACCGTTTCCGCCGTGGGGCTGGGATGTATGGGTTTTTCCCACGCCTATGGAGCGCCTACCGCAGAGGACGAAGCCGTCCGCCTGCTGCGCCGGGCATTTGATTTGGGATATACATTTGTTGATACCGCCGAGGTATATGGCACTGCTGACGATCCCCATGTAAACGAATCGCTGGTGGGCAAGGCTTTGGCTGATGTGAAAAACCATGTGGTGATCGCTACAAAATTCGGCCTTCGCTTCAACTTTGACAGTGGAAAAGTTCCTGTTCCACTGATTCCTGACTCCAGGCCGGAGACGATCCGAAAGTCAGTGGAGGGATCTTTGAAACGTTTGGGTACAGACCATATTGATCTCTATTTCCAGCACCGTATTGACCCTTCCGTGGAGCCGGAAGAAGTCGCCGGCGTTATGGCGGATTTAATTCGGGAAGGGAAAATCACTCACTGGGGCATTTCGGAGGCAAATGAAGATTACCTGCGCCGCGCAGATGCGGTGTGCCCCGTAACGGCGGTGCAGAACCGCTATTCGATGATGGCCCGTCATTATGAGAGCCTGTTCCCTGTGCTGGAGGAGCTTGGGATCGGGCTGGTGGCCTTTTCCCCTATGGCAAACGGTTTTCTCACCGGGCAGTATGGCAAAGGCCAGCATTTTGACGCCGCCACTGACTACCGTGCGGCTATGCCCCAGTTTACGGATGAGGCTGTGGACCAGAACGCGGTCCTTTTGAAGCTGCTAAATGATATGGCGGCGGAGAAACACGCCACCCCGGCTCAGATCAGCCTGGCCTGGATGCTGTGCAAGCGTCCGTGGATTGTGCCAATCCCCGGCACGCGCAAGGAACAGCGCATGAAGGAAAACGCTGGTGCTGCCGATGTGCAGCTGACACCCGACGAGGTGCGTGCCCTGGATGATGCACTGGATCACATGGAGATGTCCGCCGTGTTTGGGGGAACTCCCACTACCCCTATGGAAAAGGAGGTGGGCAAATGAAAGTGTTGCTGGTCAACGGAAGCCCCCACAAAAATGGATGTACTGCCGCCGCTCTGCAGGAGGTAGGAAACGCATTGGAACATGAGGGAGTTTCAACAGATTTGTTTTGGATCGGGAACCGGCCGCTGACCGGCTGTATTGGCTGTGGATATTGCGCGGCCCACGGCAAATGCCAGTATCATGACCGGGTCAATGAATTTTTGGATGCCGCTGAGGATTATGATGGATTTGTATTCGGCGCACCTGTCCATTTTGCATCGGTGGCGGCCTCCATGCTGGGCTTCATGGATCGGGCCTTTTTTACCGATCAGCAGGCTGGATTGAAAAGATTTGCCTTTAAGCCGGCGGCGGCAGTTGTGTCAGCAAGGCGCGCGGGGACGACAGCGGCGCTGGATGAATTGAATAAATACCTATTGTACGCCCAAATGCCCATTGCCACATCCCGCTATTGGAATATGGTACATGGACAGACACCTGAACAGGTACTGGAAGATGAAGAAGGCATCCAGATCATGCGTGTTTTGGGAAAGAATCTGGCCTGGCTTTTGAAGAGTATTGAGGCAGGAAAAAAGGCCGGCCTCGTTATACCCGAACAGGAAAAGCGGATCAATACGAATTTTGTTCGATAGGAGGTGGTACAAATGGCGATGGTCTGGCTGATTACCGGTGCATCCAGCGGCCTGGGAGATGGAATTGCTCGGGCGGTTCTTGACCGGGGCGATTTCGCAGCGGTTACATCCAGAGATACCGACCGCTTGAAACCTTTGACGGAAAAGTATCCAAATCAGGCGTTTCCGGTTGCTTTGGATTTGAATGATGCCGCGAGTATGCGGCAGGCGGTTCAAAGCGTACTGGAGCGGTTCGGCAAGGTGAATGCCCTTGTGAATAATGCGGGATATGGATACCGGGCCGCTATTGAGGAAAGCGAGCCGGAGGCAGTGAAGGAACTCTTTCAAACAAACTTCTTTGGGCCAATGGAATTGGTTCGCCTTATTCTTCCACAAATGCGGGCGCAGCACAGCGGATTTATCATAAACATCTCTTCGATTGGAGCTGTGCGCGGCGCATTGGGAAATGGATACTACTCGGCAGCCAAAGGAGCATTGGAATTGGCTTCAGAAGCACTGTCTAAAGAGGTGCAGCAGTTGGGGATTCGGGTTATGGTAGCAGAACCTGGGGCATTGCGTACCGGATTCTACGGAGAACAGCTGAAAAGCAGCTCGATCCATATTTCAGATTACGATGCCTTGGCTGGAAAGTACCGAAAGACAGAACAGACTGATTCCCACGATCAACCGGGAGATCCGCTTCGGGCCGGGAAATTGTTGGTTCAGACCGCTTTGCGACAAGATGCACCCTTCCGTCTCCTTTTAGGGAGCGATGCGCTTCACGCTGCTGTGGAGACCTTGGAAACTCGTCTCCGAGAGGCGCGAATCTGGGCAGAAGTCAGCGGTCACGTAGATTTTGATGAAAATCAATCACTCAAATAATAAATGAACAAAGAAAGGATGGTTTTTATGGAATACGCAACTCTCAATAATGGCATTAAAATGCCCATGGCAGGTATCGGAACCTTTTTACTTACCCCGGACGAAGCGGAGGCTTCTGTTTTGTCCGCCCTTTCCTGTGGATACCGTCTCATCGACACGGCCAACGCTTATGTAAATGAAAAGGCCGTTGGCCGAGCCATGAAAAAATCCGGCATCCCGCGGGAAGAAATTTTCCTGGAAACAAAGCTCTGGCCGGCCTTTTATGAGCAGGCTGACGCAGTAGAAAAGACGCTGGAGCGGCTGGATACCGATTACATTGATCTGCTTCTGATCCACCAGCCCGCAGGCAACTACATCGCTGGCTATAAGCTGATGGAGAAGGCATACAAAGAAGGAAAAGTAAAAGCGATTGGCCTCTCCAACTTTAACGAGAAGCAGATTCAGGAGATTCTGGACATTTGCGAGGTAAAGCCCGCAGTTCTTCAAACAGAGGTACATCCCTATTCTCAGGAAAAAGAGTTGAAAAAGTTTCTGACCAAAGAGGGCATGGTGATTCAGGCGTGGTATCCCCTGGGCCACGGAGACAAAACACTGCAGGAAGAGCCGCTGTTTACAGAGCTTGGCAGAAAGTATGGCAAGAGCAATGCCCAGATCATCCTGCGCTGGCACATTCAGGACGGGAACATTGTCATTCCAGGGTCCAAGAATCCGGCTCATATCAAGGATAATTTCAACCTGTTTGATTTTACCCTGACGGATGATGAAATGGAAAAAATCGCCGCTCTGGACCAGCAGAAGCGTTATTATACCAGTACCCCGGAAATGTTGAAACAGTATGCGGAAATAGTGCCGGATGTAGATGGACAGAAATAATCGGATTTGGCCGGGCCCTGCCCGGCTTTCTCCGCAGCCAAATCATGAAAGGAAGGTTTGTTATGCGTAAAAATTTTGGATCAAAATCCTGGTTTTATCCGTTACCGGTGCTGATCATTGGCACCTATAATGAGGATGGCACCCCTAATGCTATGAACGCCGCCTGGGGTGGGCTCTATGATTCCGACAAGGTAGTGCTCTGTTTGAGCGCTGGACATAAAACGACAAAGAATATCCAGGCAAAGGGTGCTTTTACTGTTGCTTTTGCCGATGCGGCTCATGTGGTGCCCGCTGATTATGTGGGTATGGCCTCCGGCAATAACGAGCCGAAAAAGATGGATAAGTCAGGTTTCCATACTACAAAAAGCGAGTTTGTGGATGCGCCTCTCATCGACGAGCTGCCGGTGGCACTGGAGTGTACATTCTTAAAAGTTAATGAAGATGGCAATATCATCGGTCAGATCGTCAATGTGAGCATTGATGAAAGTGTGCTGGGCAGCGATGGGAAACTCGACATGGGTAAGTTCCGCCCGATTTCCTTCGAGCCGGCTGGTAATGGCTATCATGTGTTGGGAGAGCGTGTGGGCAATGCGTTCAGCGATGGCGGCAAACTAAAATAAGGAGGCGGCTGGTATGAATGAGGAATTTCACAATCTGTTTCCCCAGGGTGGCCCTAACACAGTAGCCGGGCAATATTTTAGCGGGGCCAGTTATCTCTGCCCTTTGAGCGACATGGGTGTATCGGTTTCCAATGTAACTTTTGAGCCTGGTTGCCGGAACAACTGGCATATTCATCATGACGGCGGACAGATTCTTCTGTGCACATCAGGCAGAGGCTATTATCAGGCATGGGGCGAACCGGCCAGGGAACTGCATCCCGGCGATGTGGTCAACATTCCGCCGGAGGTCAAGCACTGGCACGGCGCAGCACCGGACAGCTGGTTTGCCCATGTGGCGATTTCTGTTCCTGGTTCCCATGCTGAGTGGCTGGAGCCTGTGGATGAAACAGAATATATGAAATTAAAATAAGTTTAGACGAAAGGAAAAGAGTCTATGGATAAAGTAACAGCAGGCAGAGATGCCATGAGCAAATTTGCTCCCAAGTTTGCCCAGCTCAACGATGATGTCCTGTTTGGGGAAGTCTGGTCACGGGAGGACAGGCTTTCTCCCCGCGACCGCAGCTTGATTACCGTTTCTGCTCTGATGGCCAGTGGGATTTTGGATACTTCTCTCCTCCACCATATAGAACGGGCCAAGGCAAACGGCGTCACTGCGGTGGAAATGAGCGAGGCGTTGACTCAGCTTGCCTTCTACGCTGGCTGGCCGAAGGCATGGGCGGCATTTCGGATGGCGAAAGAAGTTTATGGAGAGGAATAACATGGAGCGGCCTTTTGTTGTGTGCCATATGCTGGCTTCACTGGATGGTAAAATAGACGGGGAATTTTTCGGTTTACCCCAGGCAGCACAAGCCATAAAAACTTATGGAGAACTGCGCAGCTTCTATGGCTGTCAGGCTACTTTATACGGAACCACCACTATGCTGGGCGGCTATTCTGACGGAAAGGCGGGTAAATTGCCTCCGGTAGAATCCAATCCGCCCCGGGCTGACTGGGTAAATCCGGCAGGCAAGACCATGGGAAATTTCATTGTCGCCGTGGACCCCAAAGGGGAATTGGCTTACTCCGCTCCTACCATCGAAAAGAAAGGACGCCCTGCCGCCCATGTGATCGAGGTTCTGACCCAGCAGGCATCTTCGGATTATCTTGCATATCTGCAAGGGCTGGGGGTTTCCTACCTGTTTGCTGGTCAAGACCGGCTGGACTGCACCCTGCTTTTACGCAAGCTGTATCGCCCGTTTGCCATTGATAAGCTGATGTTGGCGGGTGGTGGAATTGTCAACGGATCATTTTTGGCTGAGGGCTTGGTGGACGAATTCAGCCTGGTCATCGCCCCGGTGGTCGATGGCGGCACGGGCACAAATTCCTTCACTCAGGCGGATTTTCTGCCCTCTTGGTCCCCAGCTGCCTTCCACCTGAAAAAAGCGGAGACAGCCGCCTCGGATGTGTTGTGGCTGCGTTATACTCACCCCTAAAGAGGTCGATTTTCTGCCTGTGGAGTGTCCGCTATATAGATAGCTTTATAAATGAATGATGATACAAGATAGGGCATCTGTTTTAAGCAGATGCCTTGTTTTGTATCAGTAAAAAGCCAAAGGTTAATACTCCATAACGAATCGAGACTTCTGTAACCTCGCCAGAACCTTTACAATAGAATCAGAAACAAGAAAGTTTCTCTTGGCAGAGTCCAGAGAGGTGCTACGAATCTACGGAAAGGAAGTCATAGATTATGGAATATGTAACATTGAATAACGGAGTCAAAATGCCGAAGCTGGGGTACGGTGTTTTCCAGGTTGCCAATGAAGAGTGTGAGCGTTGTGTACAGGATGCCATTTCGGTAGGTTACCGCTCCATTGATACGGCCCAGTCCTATGGAAACGAGGAGGCGGTAGGCAACGCCATTCAGAAATGTGATGTTCCCAGAGAGGAACTGTTCCTTACCAGTAAGATCTGGATGTCCAATGCCAGCTATGAAAAGGCGAAGGCATCCATCGACAAATCTCTGCAGAAGCTGAAAACAGATTATCTGGACCTGATGCTGATCCATCAGCCCTTTGGCGATTATTACGGCGCATACCGGGCTATGGAGGAAGCCTACAAGGCAGGTAAACTGCGGGCCATTGGCGTGTCCAACTTCTACCCGGACCGGCTCATCGACCTGTGCCAGTTTGCGGAAATTCCGCCTATGGTCAATCAGGTGGAAACTCATGTGTTCCAGCAGCAGCGCACCGCCCATGAATATATGAAAAAGTACGGCGTTCAACACGAAGCCTGGGGCCCCTTTGCAGAAGGGAAAAAGAGCTGCTTTACCAATCCGGTGCTGGTAGGGATCGGAGAAAAATATGGCAAAACTGCCGCGCAGACAGCCCTGCGGTTCCTGATTCAGTCCGATGTAGTGGTGATCCCTAAATCCACCCATAAAGAGCGGATGGAGCAGAATCTGGATGTGTTTGATTTTTCCCTCAGCGAAGCCGATATGGATGCCATTCGCGCCCTTGATGAAGGAAAAAGCCTGTTCTTTGACCACTATGATCCCGCTACGGTGGAGATGCTGACCAATATGGGAAAGACGAGGATCGTATAAGGAGGGAAAGCAGATGAGCAGAATGTTAGTTGTATACTACTCTGTCTCAAATGGAAATACCAGAGAAATTGCCCGTCAGATGGCAGAGTATATGGGGGCAGATCTGGCCGAGATTCAAACAGTACAGCCCTATGTGGGTTCCTATCAGGAAATTGTGGAGCGGGGGAAACAGGAAGTGGCTCAAGGCTATCACCCTTCCATTCGTCCACTGCCCTTCTGCCCGGAAAAATATGATGTCATTGCGGTGGGAACACCCACCTGGTGGTATACCATGGCTCCTGCTGTGGCTACATTTCTGACATCTTATGATTGGAAAGGAAAAATGGTTATCCCTTTCCAGACGCATGGGGGATGGCCTGGTCATACACTAAAAGATATGAAGGCTGCTTGTAAAGGTGCAAAGATCTGCTGTGAAGGAAAAATCCAGTTTGACTCCAGCGGTGGGAGCCAAATGGTGACCGGCGAAAAAGAAGTACAGCATTGGTTACAGCAGATTAAGAAAGAGGTGGAAAGCAAATGAATCATTTTATTAGAAAACGAGTTTTTACATTGTTCTTGGCGGGCATTCTGGCCATTTCCCTTGCCGCCTGTGGAAATACGAATTCTGATGGCAACGCACAGGACATTTCTTCGGAGGCCCCTCAGACATCCGGGCAGGAAAACGGGATGCAGCCAAATACCTCTGAGCAGGTAGAGAGCAGTAATGCAGGATCGGACGGTAGCAATATCCTGATTGCTTATTTCACTGCGGCGGAAAACAGCGGCGTCGATGCCATTGCCTCTGCCAGCTATACTACCATCGACGGGCAGGCCGTAGGCCGGGTTCGCGCTGTGGCGGATATGATTCAGGAAAATGTGGGAGGAGATTTGTTCTCCATCCACACTTCCGTTGTCTATCCCACGGATGGCGGAGAATTGATTGATTATGCTGCGGAAGAACAGGACGAAAATGCCCGACCGGAATTGACCTCCCATATTGATAATCTGGATCAATATGATACCATTTTCATCGGTTATCCCAATTGGTGGGCTGATCTCCCCATGGCGGTATACAGTTTCTTTGACGAGTATGACTTTTCCGGTAAGACAATTATCCCGTTTAATGTCCATAACGGAAGCCGCTTCTCCCGCACCATCCAGACCATTGAAGA
Organism: uncultured Eubacteriales bacterium; assembly: GCA_902475435.1. Classification (GTDB taxonomy): domain Bacteria; phylum Bacillota; class Clostridia; order Oscillospirales; family Oscillospiraceae; genus HGM13006. Next base: position 19,370 of record CABRZL010000024.1, read on the forward strand.
GCTGGAGCCGAATGCAACTGTTGTTGAAGATGGCTTTACCGTCAGCGAGCAGACGGTTGACCAGGCTGCCCCGGATGTGGCCGAATGGCTTGAGAACCTGGGTTATTAAGGGAAGTGGCAGATATGCAAAAGAGAAAAATCATTCCGTTTCTTTCCCTTTTATTGTGTTGCGCCCTGATTCTCACCTCCCTTGCCGGATGCGCGGATTCTGACTCGTCCACACGGTCCCAAATGCCAGAATCTTCTGAGCTGCCGGAAACAGTAGAGCCGGCATCCGATGGAGAGAGTACCGTTTCTTCTGGCGAGGAGGAGCCAGCTATGGAGACAGGAATGATTCCAGAACAGATTTTAGAGGGTGAAACAGGCACGATCCACTACAGCTACTATCTCCCTGAAAACTACGATCCGCAAGTAGAGTACCCGTTGATGATTGTCATGCCTGGCTATGACATGATGTGGTTTGGAGAAGAATCCTCTGGTTCCAACTTGAACTGGGATGGCTTTCTCTGCTGGACGCGCCGCCCAGAGGAAATGATTGTTGTATCAGCTCAGCTGACAGACTGGCATGAAACATCCGCCCGGCAGGCGATTGAACTGACGGAATATTTCCTCACCAATTTTTCTGTGGACACTTCCAGGGTGTATGCAGCGGGTTACTCCGCTGGCGGGGAAACCATGTCACAGGCAGTCTCCATGCGTCCAGATCTCTACGCTGCCTATCTGCATGGCGCGTCCCAGTGGGATGGGGACTATGCACCTATTGCAGAAAATGGCGTGGCAGTTTATATCTTCATGGCGGAGAATGATGAATATTACGGTTCTGAACGGGCGTGGGACGCATACAACAGCCTCCATGACGCATATAGCGAGGCTGGATGGTCGGAAGATCAGATTGCAGATGTTCTCCAAATTCAGACGCCGGATGACGAGTGGTTTGCCCAGCGTGGTATTACCGGAAACTATCACGGCGGCGGAAATGTAGTGTTTGGAGAAGATAACATTTTGAACTGGATCTTGTCTCATACCAAGGAGGAAAACATATCATGAAGGTTTTATTAGTAAATGGCAGCCCTCATCGGGAGGGTTGTACCTATACGGCCCTGTGTATCGTATCTGAGGCACTCAATCAAAACGGGATTGGCACCGATGTGTTCTGGATTGGAAACAAGCCGCTCTCAGGCTGTATTGCCTGCCACAAGTGCAGCAGTCTCAACCGCTGTGTATTTCAGGATACGGTAAATGATTTTTTGTCGTTGGCAGAGGACTATGACGGCTTTGTGTTTGGTACCCCGGTTCACTGGGCAGGAGCTTCCGGCGGGGTAACCTCTTTTCTGGATCGCGCCTTTTACGCTGATTTGAACGGAAACGGCGGACGGTTTTATTTGAAACCGGCTGCTGCAGTCATGTCAGCCAGGAGAGCCGGCACCACGGCTACATGGGATCAGATGAACAAGTATTTTGGCCTAATGCAGATGCCAATCATTACTTCCCGGTATTGGAATATGGTGCATGGCACAACGCCACAGGAGGTTATGCAGGATCGGGAGGGACTCGCGACCCTTCGGACCCTTGGACACAATATGGCTTATTTTCTTAAGTGCAAGGAAGTGGGCAGCAAGCTGGTGCCCCTGCCCCCGGTGGAAACGCCGGAAAGGACAAATTTCATTCGATAGAATTATGACAAAGAACAGGAGGTTCGTTTCATGCAGCCCAAAATGGTTGGAAAAATCATCGTGGATCTTGGCATGACCATCCTTCTGATGCTGCTTATGGCCTTTGAACTGATCGGCAGAACGGCCCATGAGTGGATTGGAGCCGGGATGTTCGTGCTGTTTATCGTCCATCATATTTTAAACCGAAAATGGTCAGGAAATCTATTTCATGGCAAATACTCTTCTTATCGGAGCTTACAGACGGTGAGTGCTGTTCTGGTATTTCTTGCGATGCTGGGTTCCATGGTCAGCGCGGTCTTGATTTCCCGTGAGGTATTTGCCTTCCTTCCCATCAGCGGAGGGCGCAGCTTCGGTCGAACACTACATATGCTCTGCGCTTATTGGGGATTTTTATTTTTATCCTTCCATCTGGGGATTCACTGGAACATGATCCTTGGAATGGCGGGAAAGCTGTGTAGGAAGCCGTCAAAATTACGGGCAAGACTCATCCGTACGGCAGGGGTTCTGATTGCGGCATACGGCGTGTATGCTCTGATCCGCCGGGGCATCCCCAGCTACCTGTTCTTGCAGACCCAGTTTGTTTTTTTCGACTTTGAGGAGCCGCTGATTTTTTTCTTTCTGGATTACCTGGCTGTCATGGGCTTGTTCGTATTCGCAGGACACTATGCGGGAAAAGCGGTTAGGGGTTTGCTGAAAAGTCAAGTGAGGAGACAGTCATGAGGCGGCTACTATCCGGCCTTCTGGCGGTATGTCTGGCTGCGGGACTGACTGGCTGTTCCATGGAAAGTCAACAAAGCAATGAAAATAATTTTTCTCCAGCCTCCCGTGATTTCTTTGCCATGAATACCTATATCCGCCTGGAAGCGTATGGGGACGGGGCCGCAGATGCTCTGGCCCAGGCGCAGGAACGAATGGAGGAATTGGAAGGGCTTTGGTCCGTTACAGACGAGAACAGCGAGATTTATGCAGTCAATCACAGCGGAGGACAGCCTATTTCCGTCAGTGATGACACCGCGGCGGTGGTTTCTTTTGCCTTGGATATGGCAGAAGAAACTGGCGGCGCATTAGAGCCTACCATTTATCCGGTGCTGACTGCGTGGGGATTTACCACAGGGGAACACCATGTACCGGAGCCAGAAGAAATCGACAAATTGCTCACATCAGTGGATTACCACAGCGTTTCCCTGAATGGGAATACGATTCAGCTGGAGCCCGGTATGATGATGGATTTGGGCGCAGTGGGAAAAGGCTACGCCAGCGATGAGATTGCCAGCCTGCTTCGGAAGAGTGGCATTACATCAGCTCTGCTGAATTTGGGTGGAAATATTTTGATGATCGGCTCCAAACCCGATGGCGGCGACTGGAGACTGGGCCTACAAGACCCCTTTGAAAATGGCACAATCGGGGTGTTGACTGCTTCTGAGTGTGCGGTTGTGACCTCCGGCAATTACGAAAATTACTTTACGGCGGAGGATGGAACAACTTACGGCCATATTATTGACCCAGCTACTGGTTATCCCGTGGACAACGATCTTGCCGCTGTGACGATTGTGGCGCAAGACGGCAAGCTGTGCGATGCCCTTTCCACCTCGCTTTTTGTGATGGGAGCGGATGCCGCAATAGGATATTGGCAGGAACATCCTGGCTTTGAGATGATTTTGATTACCCAGGACCGGCAGATTCTGATAACGGATGGACTGGATGGACAATTTTCTCTAGATGAAGCCCATTCGGATATGAAAATAGATGTGGTGGAACGATGAACAAGCAAATACGTATCATTTTTATTGCTGCCGCATTGATGTTCCTGGCTGGGGTAGTGGGCAGTATTCTAATTCTGAGAGCGCCGCATAGTCAGACGGTACAGATCGTACAAGACGGCAATGTTTTATATACCTTCGATCTATCCAGACAAGACGATCAGGAGATCCGGGTAGAGTATGAAGGGAGAACAAATGTCATTCAGATTCAAAATGGTAGAATCCGAATGTTGGAGGCAGATTGCCCCGATCATATTTGTATACAGATGGGATGGTTGGATTCAGCTGCCCCTATTGTCTGTCTGCCAAACCATCTGGTAATCCAATTTGCATCGTCCCACGATTCAGTGGACACGGTGTTTTGACAGGGTGAGTGCATGAAAGTGAAAAGATTGGCGGAGCTGGCGCTTTTGACCGCTCTGGCGTTAATTATATTTGTAATAGAACTTCAAATTCCAAATCCTGTGCCTGTTCCTGGTGCAAAGTTAGGGCTGGCCAATATCATTACAGTATTTTCCGTGTACCACTACTGGGCAAAGGAAGTACTTCTCATTGTTTTCGCCCGTATCCTTTTGGGTTCTTTCTTCGGTGGAAACCTGATGGCACTGATGTACAGCATGGCGGGTGGAATCTTGTGCCTGGTCGGAATGTTGTGGCTAAAACACATTATTTCAGAACGGTATATCTGGATTTGCAGCGTACTGGGAGCTGTGCTCCATAATATCGGGCAGATCTCAGTGGCCTGCCTGATTGCCGGCTGGGGGCTGCTTGCCTATCTGCCGTTTCTGCTGGTATCCGGCTGTATTGCAGGGGCGTTTACAGGACTATGTGTACAGATGATTTTGCAGCGCGCCAAATTATGGAGAACACAACGTGAAAATGGAGGGAGAATGTTTTGATTCAAAAAGCATGGGTTTACTGCCCGATTTGCAATAATAAGACCCGGATACAAATCCGGGGTGACACTGAACTGAGAAATTTCCCTCTTTTTTGCCCCAAGTGCAAACAAGAAACATTGATACACCTAAAAGAAATGCAAATATCTATCATCAAAGAGCCAGACGCAAAGACGCAGAGCCGATGAAACTGTGGGATACACACACAGCTTCATCGGCTCTTTTTTCATCCTTTTGGTTGGCTCTCTAAAGCGGCTTTTACAGTTGCCTTGATGATTTGCATAGATCGTTCATCGCAGTTGTAAAGCATACGGACAAGATTTTCTATCTCGGAATCTTTGGAAGGCTTTTCGGGATAGAAAATTAAGTCTGGTAATATGGACAGTTCACGTATCAGCTTGTAGAGAACGTCATAGCTGGGCTTTTTCCCTTCGTTCTCAATGCGATATAAAAATCGTTCAGTGATCCCGACTTTAGCAGCCAAGGCTTCTACCGTAATATCCGCTTTTATGCGGGCACTCTTGATGATGTCACCAAGCGTTTCATGTTGATTCTGCACCTTCAGTTCACCTCTCATTTCTATTTTACTGATCTATGCCATCTTGATAATGGCATGTCAGTTCAAATTTTAGTGAACTGTTATAGCAGGAAAAACTGAACTAATTATAGGG
>CABRZL010000025.1 GCA_902475435.1 uncultured Eubacteriales bacterium
GTAAGGCATGAAGATCGCAATCGAATATGTTATTTGAAATATATTCTCGTAAATGTAATTTGCTTCATACCGCTTACCCCCCTTCTTCTTGCGACTCTATCCCCAAAGCACCATAACAACAGCGCCTTCAGGCTAAAACGCGATATAGTGGCTTTCATAGCCAGAGAACAGGCTTACGCCTAAACTCTCTCTATAAATCAGTTACATTTACCAATCTTCCCATCGCAGGACGCTTCTTCACGGGCGTCCTTTTTTGTTGTCCAAAAGATGCTCTCTTCAAAAAAAGTTGAAAAATCCCAGCTCACCCGACTCAAATTCCTCCGGCCTGTCTTATAGCAGATAGAGGGACATAAAAAAGCTCCCTCTGGAAAGGAGCAAGTTATGAGCAAACGATCATCGGATTATCAAACGGCCTACAGTACAGAAATCGTCAACACCGTTCCCAAAGCTCCACGCCAGATCTGCAGCCCCCGCGCCCAGAAACAGGCCATGGAGATCTTGGAAAACGCCAGTCTGGCGCTGGGGTATGAACGGTGCCGCACCGCGCTCTATCAAAACACGCTGGAAGGCATCGGCGTATTGTCCCTAACCGCCGGGCAGCTCTCCAAGCTCACCCCGCAGGCGGAAGAACATTACTGGAAAATTGTAGAATCCTATGCCAATCAGGCGAAAAAATACTTAGAAAGGTGGTGATTTTTATGACGATAACCAATTTGACACTGATCCTGCTGGCAGTGCTGGCTATTGTACTGCTGACCGCGGCGATTGTCTCCTACCGGGAGTTTAAAGACCGCCAGCAGCCTACAAGCGATGCCTACACTCTGCTTAAGACTCAGCTGGATCTCTGCGCCGGTGCAGCCGAAGCGCAGAAAGAAATGCTCCGCGCTTTTTGTGATGCCAATGCACGGCAAAAATAACATTTTTGTGGAAGTCAGCAAGACTTATCAAACTATTTTCTGGGTTTTTCAAATTATTTTTTTACTGACTCGCATGACAAAAATGTGAATTTGCACCCCTGTAAAACTCGGCAAAAGGGTGTCCAATCGCTCATTTTGAAGCCAAAAAAAGTCTGAAAAAAGTCTTGCTAAAATAACAAAGTATGATTAAATCAGGACAAGATAGCCTGCCAGATTTGCCGATATCGTGGCAAATGCCCAGCGAACTATCAGGTACGTTAACAAACGGGAAAGGAGTTGTCAATGTCAATGACATCGAATACAAAATATAAGACCTGCCTTGCCGATCCGCCCTGGGATATCAACCAGAAGGGCAAACGCGGTGCCGCCAGCCACTACGAGCTAATGTCACTGGATCGGATCAAGGCCATGCCGGTTGCCGACCTCTGCGAAAAGAACGCCCACCTTTACCTCTGGGTGCCCAACGGGCTCCTGCAGGAAGGGCTCAGCGTGATCACGGCGTGGGGCTTTACGTTCCGCAGCCCGATCTACTGGATCAAGCCCCGTCTGGGGCTAGGCAACTACATCCGCAATGCATCCGAGACCTGTCTCTTTGCTACGCGGGGGCACGCACCGGTCAAGTTCCGCGCCCAGCCCAACTGGCTGTTCGCACCGTTCCAAGGGCACAGCCATAAGCCGGAGGAACAGTACGCCATTATTGAGCGGCTGTCGGAAGGGCCTTACTTAGAATTATTCGCCCGGCGGCATCAGCCGGGATGGGATGTCTGGGGAAACGAGATCGATTCTGATCTCATCATCCCGGGATATCCGGTGCCACATTATAGCAATAAAGTGAAAATCCAGAAGGAGGATTGATGCGATGTGAAACTAAGCAACTTCATTGCAAGGCTCTTGGGAGTCATCAGCACCTTTGCACTATGCTGCTACTTGCTCAAGCTGGGTGTAACCTTCCTTGCAGATATTTGGATCTGTCTTGTGATTGCCGCGGTGACCGCAATATGCGGCGGGATCGCATACCGAATCTACAAATACTGGAAAGATACGCATTAACAGAGTGCGTATGGAAAGGAACTAGCCTATGAGCAATTTTTCTATGCCTTTACAATGGATGGCCATTGACTGGACAAGACCTTATGACATTAAAGACGTGTGGGAGCTTTTGTCCCATCTGGCCACACTTTTCCCACATTGCCCCCTGATCTGGGAGGTGCGGGGAACGGGTGGACAAGTCCGTTACCAGATCGGCGTAAAAGCCCCACATCTGGAAAAGATCAAAGGTGTTCTGCGCGCCCACGGGGACATCCGTCTCCGGGACGTTTCCGGCCGGACACGCAAAAACGTTTTTATCACCCGCAACCTGAAAATCAGCCACCCGATCCTGTCCCTGGACACTGATAAGACCATGGCGGCGATCCGGGCAGGGCTGGCGGCCATGGCAGAGATGCCGCAGGACGAAGAAATGGTGCTGCAGGTTATGCTGGGCAAGGCCTTCGCGCCCACCTCCGTTTCACCGTCCCTGCCTGACCCAACCGCGTCCTGGATGGAAAAGATTTTAGGGAACATTCATCCGGCAACGCAGGAACAGCAGAAATCCGCCAAACAAAAGGCTGAGCAGCACCGTTTTCACGCAGCCATCCGTTTAGGAGCTTCTGGTCGGAATGCCGCCCATCACGTCAGCGCAATGCTGTCCGCATTCCGGGTGCTGGAGACTGCCGGAGTACGGATCTGTGCGGAAGAATACTCCTCCGCGAAGTTAAACGATGCTACCTTTCCCAAATGTTTCCCCCTGAAATTATCCGTAAAGGAGCTGGTCAGCTTTCTGCTTCTACCCATCGGCGACCAGCCCCTTCCCGGAACTGCGGCACTGCACCCCAAGCCGCTGTTTCCGCCCGGTTGGTATTCGCCACCGGACAAGGCGGGCGATGACCGCAGCTTTGCCGTAAGTATGGATGCGGCGAATCCAAAGAAACTGAGCATTTCTCCCAAGGACAGCCTGCTCCATACCGTGCTGCTGGGGCCGACCGGAAGCGGCAAAAGCACAGCAATGCAGCACCTGATTTTAGCAGACATACATGCGGGGCGCAGTGTCTTGGTGATAGACCCGAAAGCTGATCTTGTCATTGACATCCTTGCCCGTATCCCGGAGGAACGTACAGACGATGTGGTTGTGATTGACCCCTCTGACCCGGCTCCGGTAGGGTTTAACCCACTGGTATTCAAGAATTATGAAAACCCACCGCTGTTGGCGGACGCTATTCTCAGTGTCCTCAAGGAACTCTGGGCGGACAACTGGGGTGTGCGCATTCAGGATATCTTGTCAGCGGCGCTGCTTACGCTCGTAGAAGTAGAGGGCTCCTCCCTGTTATGGCTCCCCGCCTTCCTAACAGACGCAGATTTCCGGCAGAAAATCACCAGCCGGATTAATGATCGGGTTGCCTTAAAGCCCTTCTGGGAACAGTTCGATGCCCTCAAAGATTACAGCCGCCAGCAGCAGATCGAGCCTGTCTTAAACAAGCTGCGCCAGTTTACCCTGCGGCCGGGGTTGAGGAACGTTCTTGGGCAGGCCAAGCCAAAGTTCAGCTTAACTGACTTATTCTACCAGCGTAAGATAGTGCTGGTTTCTCTTAATAAGGGGCTGGTCGGCGGCGAATGCAGCCGCTGTCTGGGATCGCTCATTGTGGGACTGACCTGGACACTGGCCTTATCCCGCGCCAAGCTCCCACCGGAAAAGCGGCACATCGTATCGGTATATATTGATGAATTGCAGGACTACCTGTCCCTGCCTACCGACTTGTCTGACGCCCTTGCACAGGCGCGGGGACTGGGACTTGGCCTGACCCTCGCCCACCAATACCGGGAACAGCTGCCCCTCGCCATCCGCTCCGGCATTGACGCCAACGCCTTAAACAAAATCGTCTTTGGTCTGAATGCCACGGATGCCAAAGCCATGGCGGCCATGGCACCGGAACTAACTGCCGAGGACTTCATGATGCTGCCCCGCTATCAGGTATATGCATCTCTGCAGTCTGGCGGACGCGCCACCGGCTGGATGAGAGGACAGACCCTGCCGCCAGCCGAACCCGTCCGGCTCCCGGCAGAACTGAGGGCGCGCAGTCAACAGCGTTACGGAAAACCCGCCGCTGAAGTAGAGCAGGAATATCTCGACCTGTTTGCCGGAGCTGCGTCTCCGTCTGCAGAAACGGTTCAATCGCCCATAGGAAGGAGGAAAAAGGCATGACCGACCGCATGACGTATCGCGAAGAGAACAGAAACAAGGAATGTCCGCATCCTGCGCCTCTGGAGGAATTTTTAAGAAACGACTCTATCCCTGATTACAGGGATACCTTATCCAGCCAGCCCGGCGGAGCCGATCAGCCGGAACCGCCCGCGGAGGCACCCACCCGTATTCGGCTATCCCACAGACAGCTGGAAAGTCTGCTTAGACGTCTGGGTGAGCGCGATCTGGCCATCCTTGCCTCCATCCGGCAGAGCAGGTACCTGACCAGCGATCAGGTGCGCCGGTTGTACTTTATGGAACACAGTACCCCTACCGCCGCCATCCGCGCCGCTAACCGCAATCTGGGAAAGCTGCGGGAGATGCATCTGATCACCGCCATGACGCGGAGGGTGGGCGGCATTCGGGGCGGGTCGGGTTCTTACATCTGGCACCTGACAGAGGCTGGAGAACGGATGCTGCGGCTGGCCAAGCCGGATAGCTCCAAGCGGCGCATCCGGTTCCTCGAACCCTCCGGGCGGTTTCTCCGGCACACACTGGCCGTAGCGGAATGCTCCATCCAAGTCCGTGAAATCTGCAACAGACATGAAGCTCTTGATTTAGTTACTGTACAATTTGAGCCGGACAGTTGGCGCTCCTATTCCCGGATCGGCAAGATTGTGTCGCTCCGCCCTGACCTGTTCGCCAAAACCCTTTGCGGCGAATATGAGGACTGCTGGTTTATCGAAGTGGATCTGGGTACAGAATCCATCCCGGCCATTCTTGAACAGTGCCGCCGTTACCATGAGTATTTCCGCTCCGGTTTGGAGCAGGAAGAATTTGGCGTGTTCCCCTTAACCGTCTGGATTGTCCCCAGCGCCCATCGCCGAGACATGTTAAAAGATGCTATCCGCGAAACCTTTGCCGGACAGCCATCACTTTTCGTGGTGATCACGCCGGAGGAGCTGGAGCCATTGCTCCTGCAAAAACTGGGTAAGGATATTTTATGCTGAATCACCCTTGGATGACAGAAGCGGAAAGGAGGTTTTATGGGCGAGAAAGAACGCGGGAGACCGATGTGCTCCCATCAAGTCCGCATTGTCCCGGAGTACCGGGACACTCCGGACATGGAAAAACTGGGGAAGGCTCTGATCTCGGTAGCGGTGAATATTGCCGAGAAAAAGAAAGCGGAAGCAGCGTCTTCCGCTGCCAATACAACCGACAACAAGGCTGTGCCAACGGCACGGCCAACAGAAGGGAGGGCGGCATGACGTAACATAGAATTCTGGCATGCATTGCCCTCCCTTAAAACAGGCGTTTCTTCTACTGAAAACAACAGAAACGCAGTACATTCACACAGGAAAGGAGGTTTACTGTAACAACAAAACTTTAACATCTGGCGGCCACGGTGCGCTTGTCCCATAGAGGCGCATCCGTGGATGCCCTCCTTTTTGTGGGACAGCGCCCCTCGCCGCCCCACAAAAAGGAGGGCAAGCCATATGTTTACCAATCATTTTGGGATCGAAATGGAATTCACAGGCATCACCCGAGAACAGGCGGCGGATGTGGCCGCGAGATTTCTGGGCGGCACCGTGTCACGCACAGTCAACTACTACGATGCCTATCACGTGACCGCCCCGGATGGACGGGTCTGGAAATTCATGTCGGATGCCAGTATTTACTGTCAAATGCGCAACGGTCGCCGCCAGGTTCCCGCTGACACAAGCTACAGTGTGGAACTGGTCAGCCCCATTCTCCTGTACCGGGAAGATATCGACACCGTACAGGGGCTGGCACGGCGCTTACGCAAAGCAGGCGGTTTCGCCAATGACACCTGCGGCATCCACATCCATCTGGACGGTTCCAACCACACGGCGCGCAGTATCCGCAACTTTGTCAACATCATCGCCAGTCACAATGATCTGTTCTACAAAGCTCTGCAGATTGCGCCGGAACGGATGCGCTACTGCAAAAAGATGGACGCCTATCTGGTAGAGCGGATGAACCGGGTCAAACCCAAAACCCTTGCGCAGATCGAGAGCATCTGGTATGAGGGCTACCGGGGAAGCCGGAACCGTCACTACCACGACAGCCGCTACCACTTTCTCAATCTGCACAGCTTCTTCCACGGCAACCACACGGTGGAGCTTAGGGGCTTTAATGGTACACTGCATGCCGGGAAAATCCGCGCCTATATTGTGTTCGCCCTGGCGCTGAACAACCAGGCGCTCACACAAAAAAGCGCCAGCTACCGGAAAGTGCAGGAGGAAAATGAGAAATTTGCCATGCGGGTGTATCTGAACCGGATCGGGTTTATCGGCGACGAGTTTAAAAGTTGCCGGGAACATTTATATCAACACTTGGATGGCAACGCAGCGTGGCGTTATGGCAGCAAAGAAAATGTACGCAGTCGCATCAATCGTGCAGGAAATGGAGGAAACGCACATGAAGAATAACAAAGAAAGACTCTACATCGCTTACGGGTCAAACCTGAATTTGCGGCAGATGGCGCACCGCTGCCCCACCGCTGAAGCGGTCGGTAAAAGCCTGCTTCGCGGCTGGAGGCTGATGTTCCGCGGTGGCTCCCACAGTGCGGTCGCTACAGTGGAACGGATGCCGGGTCATACCGTGCCGGTGCTCATCTGGCGGCTGCAGCCTAGTGACGAGCAGGCGCTGGATGTTTACGAGGGATGGCCACGCCTATACCGGAAAGAAACCATCCGGTTAACCGTAAACGGCAGGCGTGTCTCCGCCATGATCTACATCATGAACGAGCAGGAACACCCTTACGGGAAACCGTCCAGTCTCTATCTGAACACTATCTGTGAGGGCTACCACTCCTGCAGATTTGACCCCAAGATTCTTTTGACATCAGTCGCTGATTCCAGAAAGGAGGCACTGAAATGACAGATACCATTAAAGCTCAGATCCTTGCAATCCGCAATTCCGGAGAGACCAACATGTTCGACATCCGCCGCGTACAGCAGATCGCTAACCGCAGAGGCTACTACGAACTGGTTATCTATCTGGAAGAACACCGGAAAGAGTATGTCAATTTCATCCTTACCGGGAGAACCAACTGAACGCCAGAAAAGACTTGCTTTTTCTGGCAGGCTGAGTGATAGATGTAGACAGAGAAAGGAGGAACCGATCATGCGGATCAATTACAATGTAACAGGCTCAAAACGGAAGGAATTGGTGCAGGCAGTTGCTGATTTTCTGGCAGTACACCCTGTTTATCTGGGAGCGCCCACCTTCGCTTATAAGGTCGGCGGCTGCCAGGTGGATGCCCATGGCGTACTCACGACTCCTGGCCCGGATGGTGAAGTTACTGCCGAACTTTTAGCTGAGCTCAAGCAGCGGGGCTTCGAACCTTTCCGCGGTGATGAAACCACCAACACCGCTGAGCAAGCACCGACAGGAAGTGAAAACGATTCCTATTCCATAGAGATCCCTAAAACCGGATTTACTCCGGAATCGGAGGAGAACCTCAAAAAGATCATCGCCAGCAAGGCAACCTTGCTGAAAAAAGCATTGGGGACAGACACGCTGGAAACGGTCAAGACGGAGAACACCTATCAGTTTCCGTGGTTTACCCTGCACGGTCTTGATGGGGAGGCCGATGCCTACAACCGCTTGATTGCCGCTATTTGCAAGATGGCGAAAACACAGCATCGGGTAACTGCAGTGGAACACCCCACAGATAATGAAAAGTTCACCATGCGAATTTTCCTCATCCGGCTGGGCTTCGTTGGGAACGAGTACAAAGCCGCCCGCAAAATCCTTCTGCGGAACCTCTCCGACAACAGCAGCTGGAAGTCCGGGCGCCGCCCGGATCGGGCTGAGACAGCCGCTGCAGAGCCGGTTGCCGTTGAGCCAACACCAAATATCAATGAAACAGAAACAACTCTGGCAGACGATTCTGCCGATGAGAAAGGGGGCGCACCTTATGAACAGTAACAACGGATTTCCCGATCGCAATACCGTAGAACTCATACGGAAGAGATACCCGGTCGGCTGCCGAGTGGAGCTCATCTCTATGGATGATCCCTACAGCAGGCTGAAGCCCGGAGACCGGGGCACGGTATCATTTGTAGACGACACAGGTACCGTCTTTGTCCGCTGGGACAACGGCTCAGAGCTCGGCATCCTTCACGGCGTTGATCAAATCCGGAAACTGTAGTTCTTTATGGAGGTGAGTGCATTGCACTTTCCTAATCCATCCACCGGCCTGCAAGTGCGCAGGCCGGTATTTCCAGAAATTATGAAGCTATAAATTAAAGAAAGAATACTACCATAAACGACTTGCTCTGAGTGGAATTCAGAGGTATCATCAGACAAATCCAAGAAAGGAGGCAGTATACATGAGTTATACAGCACAAGCTGATCCCATGCAGGCAATGGTAACCACCATGACGCCTAAATTCGCCGTCTCATATCTACGCGTCTCCACGCGCGGACAGGCAGAACGAGGCGGCGGTGCGGATGAGGGATTTTCCATTCCTGCACAACGGGAAGCCAATAAACGCAAAGCCCTCTCTATGGGGGCAATGGTCGGCAAAGAATTTGTAGACCGGGGCGCATCCGCCAGATCTGCAGATCGTCCAGAACTGCAAAAGATGCTGCAGTATGTCAAAGAGAACGCCGACCGCGTGGACTATGTAATCGTCCACAAAGTTGACCGACTCGCTCGTAACCGGGGCGACGATATCGATATTATGCGAACCCTGGATGAGTGCGGCGTACAGCTAGTTTCCGCATCTGAGAGCATCGATAATTCGCCTTCTGGCATGCTGCTACATGGCATCATGAGCGCCATTGCCGAATTTTACTCGCAGAACCTCGCTGCTGAGGTTAAGAAAGGCATGAGCCAAAAAGTCAAAAACGGCGGCACACCAACCAAGGCACCCATCGGCTACCGCAACATCCGGGCATACGATGATAAGGGGCGCCGCGACAGCCGCGTAGAGCTGGATGAGCAGAGAGCACCGCTGCTAACTCTGGCTTTTGAGCAATACGCCACGGGAGATTGGACGCTTTCTTCACTGGCAGAACATCTGACAGATTTAGGGCTTGACACCCCGGCAACGCCAAGACGGCCATCCCGTCCGATCACGAAGAAACAGCTTCACAATATTTTGCTCAATCCTTACTACAAAGGCATCGTCACTTATAATGGTGTTCAGTATCAGGGAAAACAAGCCAAAATTACCGATCCCGCCACTTGGGAAAAAGTTCAATCTGTTCTCAAAAGCCACGTCAATGGAGAACGCAGCCGCATACATGAGCACTATCTCAAGAGTACGGTTTACTGTGGCCAATGCGGCTCCCGCCTAATCATCCATAATGCCAAGTCTTGCTCAGGAGTTCGATATCCCTACTTTGTCTGTATTGGCCGCCATGACAAAAAGACAGATTGTACCCAAAGAGCCGTGCTCATTGAAGAGGTGGAAAAAAGGATTGAACAACTTTATGAAAAAATTTCTTTCACCTCAGACTTCACTAAGTTTATACAGGATTATGTAAACACTCAAATCGATAAATTAGCTGAATTCGCCAAGAAAGAACAAAAAAGGCTCAAAGCACAAAAAGACAAACTTGAACATGAACAATATAAGTTACTGCAGGCTCACTATGAAGATGCTATCCCTCTTACCTTGCTCAAGCAGGAACAAAAGCGCATCGCCAAATCCCTTAGTAATATCAATTCACAAATCGAAGCCACAAATATAGAGCATGAAGCAGCTAAAGAGAATATAAGCTATGTCTTCGAATTGCTGGAAGAGTGCGGCAAAGTCTATAAACTTGCCAATGATCAAGAAAGGCGTCTTCTAAATCAAGCGTTATTCAAAAAGATATTCGTAAACGACGACCTCTCCCTATCCGTAGAATACAACGCGCCGTTTGGCTCAATTATTGCCCCACATGCTCATCACTTAGGCGAAAATGAGAAATGCACCAAAGTAGACGCGAACAAAAAACAAGCATTGCATAGCTTATCTAAATATATAGAAAATGAGCAGTCTTCCTCGACTGCTCATTCTATCAATAGTACTTATCCCACTCCATCATATTTTTTTAATAGCGTAGGTTTAAGTACGGACATTCTGGTGCGGATGGCGGGACTCGAACCCGCACGCCCATACGAGCACCAGCACCTCAAGCTGGCCAGTCTACCTATTCCAGCACATCCGCAAATCGGCATGGATTATTATAGCACAGCATTTCCATTTGTCAACTCAAAATTTTCTTTTTTCTATGTCTTCCATGGATTTTCCGTTGCAAAACGCATTGGATTCTGTTAAAATGGCGTCGTGTGTAATGTATGTACTTAAATAGAGCGGAGGGAGAATCTATGCCGCGTTTTTTTGTGGATGGAATGCAAAGTGGTTCACAGTTCATTGTACTCACCGGAGCAAATGCAGCGCACGCCAAGGTGCTTCGGTTGAGGAGGGGGGAACACGTTACCGTCTGTGATGGTTGCGGCACAGATTATTATTGCGTTATTTCAGATATTAGTCCAGATCAGGTTTGCTTGGTAGTGGAACGGCAATGCAGGGCGGAATCAGAAGCCCATATTTTTGCGTCCGTTTATATGGGATTTGCAAAGGGCGATAAAGTTGAGCACGTGATTCAAAAAGCAACAGAGTTAGGCGCCGGGGAAATAGTTGTGTATCCCAGCAGCCGATGCGTGGTCAAGATGACTGGAGAAGCCCTTAAAAAGAAGCTGATTCGGTGGGAAAAAATAGCTGCTTCTGCAGCGGAGCAATCCGGCAGAGGGTGTATTCCGCAGGTATTAACCCTCAGTTCTTATGAAAAGATGTTGGAGCGTGCAGCTGCAGCGGATAAAGCGATTTTCTTCTATGAAAACGAAACGAAGCATACACTTTCTTCTGTGTTATCTGGAACATTTTCGTCTGTCGCTTTAATTACAGGGCCTGAAGGAGGCTTTTCTCCGGAAGAGGCAAAGATGGCCGCAGCCGCAGGACTGGACATTTGTACGCTGGGACGTCGAATTCTTCGATGTGAAACAGCGCCGCTTTGCGCGCTTTCCGCAGTGATGTATGCTGCCGGGGAGTATTAGGCGGATGGAATTTCGGCTATTCTAGCGTTTGTTTGGTAATCAATTATACATTTATAAATATATCAGGTGAATTGCATGAGTTTAAAAATTGGGATTGACGTGGGTTCTACCACAGTCAAAGTTGTTGTACTTAGCGAGAATAATGACTTGCTTTATCGTTCCTATGAGCGGCATTTTTCCATGGTTCGGGAAAAAACCTGCGAACTCCTGGAGCGTACGGGCGATCTCTTGAAAGGGCAAAACGTTCGAGCAGTTATTACTGGATCGGCTGGACTTGGATTGGCAAAAAGCGCGAATGTGAATTTTGTTCAAGAAGTATTTGCTACGGCAGAGGCTGTTGAAAAATTTATTCCGGATACCGATGCAGTCATTGAACTAGGTGGTGAGGATGCCAAGATAATTTTCTTTGGCGGGGCTTTGGAAGAACGTATGAATGGCTCCTGTGCTGGAGGTACCGGTGCGTTTATCGATCAGATGGCAACTTTGGTAGGAGTTTCAACCGACGAGCTGGATCAGCTTAGTCTAGGGTATGAGAAAATTTATCCGATAGCTTCCCGCTGCGGCGTGTTTGCGAAATCCGATATTCAGCCGATTCTCAATCAGGGAGCGCGCAAAGAAGATGTGGCGGCGTCTATTTTTCAAGCGGTTGTAGATCAGACTGTAGCAGGTCTTGCACAAGGTCGTGATATTACAGGGAAAGTGGTGTTCCTGGGCGGACCGCTTCATTTTTTGAAAGGATTGCGGTTGCGTTTTCAGGAGACGCTGAAGCTGGACGATGCACACGCTGTTTTCCCGGAAAATGGAGATTGCTTTGCGGCCATCGGTGCGGGACTTTGTGCAGAAGGGTATGATTCGGAACCCTATGAGGACGTGCTGGATCGCCTGCAAAAGGCGGTAGAGGATCGAGGCAATACGCAGACGATGGAACCGTTATTTCGGGATCAGGCAGCGTATGATGAATTTGTGGAGCGGCATAATGCAAAAAAACCTCCAGAGGTGGATATTGCGTCTTATTCCGGAAAAGCGTATCTGGGAATTGATGCCGGTTCGACTACTACGAAACTATGCTTGATTGCGCCGGATGGAGGGCTGCTGTATACATATTACAGTTCCAATCGGGGGAATCCTGTGGCTGTAATTTTGGAACAGCTGCACAAGATTTACCAGCTCTGTGGTGATCGTATTACCATATCCGGTAGCGCAGCAACCGGGTATGGGGAAGACCTGATCACGGCCGCATTCCAGGTGGATGCAGGCCTGGTAGAAACTGTAGCGCATTTTCGTGCCGCATCGCATTTTTCGCCGGGCGTAGATTTTATCATCGATATTGGCGGACAGGATATGAAATGCTTTAAGATTCGTAACAATGCGGTGGATTCTATCATGCTCAATGAGGCATGCTCCTCTGGCTGCGGTAGCTTTATTGAGACATTTGCAAAAGCGTTGGGATATTCCATTGCGGACTTTTCAAAAATGGGACTTTTTGCAAAGCATCCGGTGAATTTGGGATCTCGCTGTACTGTTTTTATGAATTCCTCCGTGAAGCAGGCACAGAAGGATGGAGCTACGGTGGAGGATATTTCGGCAGGATTGTCGATATCCATCGTGAAAAATGCGGTATATAAAGTCATTCGTGCGGCGTCTGCTGACGACTTGGGAAAAAATATTGTAGTTCAGGGTGGCACGTTCCTCAATGACGCGGTGCTCCGGGCGTTTGAACTGGAGCTGGGCCGGAATGTGACCCGGCCTACGATTGCTGGGCTCATGGGAGCTTATGGTGCGGCGCTCTATGCCATGGACTTGAATTTGGAGCGATCAAACCTGTTGACGGAAGAACAACTGGAATCTTTTACCCATAAATCCAATCCTTCCACCTGCAAGGGGTGTACCAATCATTGTGCGCTGACTATCAATATTTTTGATGGAGGACGTCGGTTTATCTCAGGAAACCGTTGTTCCAAGCCGCTGGGTAAGAAGAAAATTGAGATGCCGGACATGTTCCATTACAAATATCAAAAGCTTCGGGCTATGAACGGCAAGGGAAGCGGAGACGGCAGCCGCGGTCGTATGGGGATTCCGTTCGGCCTGAATATGTACGAAAATTTGCCATTCTGGTTTTCCTTCTTTACAAAACTTAATTTTGAAGTAGTGATATCGCCAGAATCTTCCAGGAACCTTTATTTAAAGGGGCAGCATACGATTCCATCGGACACGGTTTGTTATCCAGCAAAGTTGCTGCATGGTCATGTAGAGGCTTTGGTGGAAGAAGGTGTGGATGCAATATGGTATCCCTGTATGTCTTACAATAACGACGAAGGGATCGGAGATAATCACTATAACTGCCCCGTAGTGGCCTACTATCCGGAGCTGTTGGCGGCGAATGTGCCGGCTTTGGAACAAGTCCGTTTTTATGATCCTTATGTTGGCCTTTGGCGGCGGAAAGACTGTGCAAAACGTTTGTCAGAATTTTTCCATCAGGAATACGGGATTCCCAAAAAGGAAGTGATCCTTGCTGCCAGAGCTGCCTATGACGCGTACGATGCGTATGTGGAGGATATCCATAAAACTGGGGAACAGTACATTCAGCAAGCACGGGCAGAGGGGCATCCCATTATTGTCATGGCGGGACGGCCGTATCACATTGATCCGGAGATCAATCACGGGATCAATGATCTCATTACCTCTTTTGGCTTTGTGCTGATTACGGAGGATTGTTTGGCCTATCGTTTGGGGTATGAAACCCGGACGGTACTCAATCAATGGACATTCCAAAGCCGCATGTACAATGCAGCGCGGTACGTTACGACTCAAAAAGATATGCAGATGGTTCAGTTGGTGTCATTTGGTTGCGGGACTGACGCCATTACGACTGACGAACTTCGCTCTATCCTGGAACAGGGCGGGAAACTATATACGCAGCTTAAAATTGATGATATTTCCAATTTAGGCGCCGTCAAGATCCGAATCCGGAGCCTTATGGCGGCTATGGATGCCAGAAAGGAGGAGGCGTAAGGATGGCAGAGCTTGTTTATGATAAAACCGGCCGACTCCTGTTTACGAAGGAGATGGCAAAGGAATATACCATCTTGGCGCCGCAGATGTTACCGGATCACTTTGCTATGTTGGAGAGTATTCTCCAAGAAGCTGGTTACAAGGTTAAAATGTTGGATACTACAGCGCATACGATTCTCGAGGAAGGACAGAAGTATGTGCATAATGACGCCTGCTACCCGGCAATTCTGGTAATTGGCCAATTGATTGATGCAATCCATCGGGGTGGCTATGATCCCCATAAAGTAGCGTTGTTTATTACCCAGACCGGTGGAGGATGTAGGGCCTCCAACTATATTCATCTGCTACGGAAAGCATTGTCCCGGGCGGGGCTGGAGTATGTGCCAGTGATTTCGTTGAATCTTTCGGGAATGGAAAAAAACCCTGGTTTTAAACTGACATTAGGGATTCTCCGAAAAGCAGTGTTTGCCGTTATCTATGGCGATCTGATGATGAATGTGGGGTGGCAGGTCCGACCCTATGAACAAAACAAAGGCGACACGGATCGATGCTTGGCCGCGTGCCGGGAATATCTTTTGGCTGAAATGCGCGCTGGGCGGGGAATGTCATTTAAAAGTATGGTAAAGAATTTCGATTATATCATCGAAGCGTTTAAAAAGGTCCCTGTTACAGGAGAAGAACGGATCCGCGTAGGTGTGGTAGGTGAGATCTATGTAAAATATGCCCCGCTGGGCAATAACGATTTGGCGAATTTTCTGCTCAGCGAGGGGGCGGAACCGGTTATTCCAGGGCTCATGGATTTTATTATTTTCAAAGTATTCAATCGTGATGTAGATGTGGACTTATATGGCGGACATATTGCAAAGAAAAAGCTGTGTCAGTTTTTGGAGAAATATTTGATGAAGTATCAGCATGCCATGATTGATGCATTGAAGCGTTCCGGACGATTCCGGGCGCCTGGAGATTTTAACGATTTGCATCGTCTGGTGCAGGGGTACCTGGGGGACGGAAATAAGATGGGCGAAGGGTGGCTGCTCACGGCTGAAATGTTGGAGCTGATTCACTCTGGCGTACCAAACATCGTATGTACGCAGCCGTTTGGTTGTCTTCCCAACCATATTGTAGGAAAAGGTATGATTCGGCGGCTGAAGGAGGATTATCCGGATTCCAATATTGTTGCAATTGATTATGATCCCGGCGCTACACGTATCAATCAGGAAAACCGCATTAAGCTTATGCTGGCGAATGCACAGAAAAAGCAGAAAACTGTAGAGCGGGTGGCTGCGTTGGTATAATATCGCATGATTGAATCAAAAGGCATGGCCGTCAATGGACGCCATGCCTTTTGAAAAAGGAGGAGATTTTTTGAAGTGTATATTGCGGCAATGGAAATTGTCAGACGCCGCCGATCTTACAGCAGCGATTAACAATCCGAATGTGCAAAAGAATTTGAGGGATGGATTGCCATATCCATATACAGAAAAAGACGCTGAAGAATTTATTCAGTATCTATTGCATGCAAATCCGGATTCTATTTTTGCGTTTGCAATAACCGTTGATGATCGGGCGATTGGGAGCATCAGTATTGAACGAGGGACTAACATTCATCGATATACAGGCGAGTTGGGGTACTACATTGCGGAAAATTATTGGGGAAAGGGACTGGCCAGCAGTGCGGTAGAACAGATTGTTCAGTACATTTTTACGTATACGGATATCATGCGGATTTTTGCAGAACCCTTTTCTTATAACACGGCTTCTTGCCGTGTTTTGGAGAAGAACGGTTTTCAATATGAGGGAACGCTCAGAAGAAATGCGATGAAAAATGGGACTGTGCTGGATATGAAGCTATATGCCAGGCTAAGATAATGCGTTTGTTCTCTGAGAAACAAGACGTCCTGTCGGATGATTCCGACAGGACGTCTTGATGTTATTGAGATGTGGACTGATTAAAGATCCATAGCAGCATGATAACCGTCAAAAATGGCACCATTTGTTTTGCCAACTTGGTGGCAGTCTCCAATGACGCGGATCATGGGAACATCAAGCTTCAAAAGCTCAGAAACCGGAACTGAACGCTGTCCAAAAGCGTAAACTTTGCTTTCGGCGGGAATTAAAACTGTATTTCCGTCTTTATCCTGGGTTTCAACACCGGCTTCCGTGACTGCGGTACAACGTAGTCCGGTACGGATATGTAAATTTGTTGTTTCTGCAAAGCTTTGGAGCATTGCCGTTCGGTGCATCCAGTTGGCGTCGGGAGCGACTGCATCCTGCATTTCGATGATGGTGACTTCCCGTCCGGTTTCCGCCAGGAACAAAGCGGTTTCGCAACCCACCAGACCGCCGCCCATAACGGCTACAGTTTTACCAAGAGATTCTAGATTGGTGTAAGCCGTGGTTGCATGCTGCGCTGTTTCGATGCCGGGCAGCGGGAATACGACAGGCGTGGAACCGGCTGCGATCAACAGGGCATCGGGTTTTAGTTTAGCCACCAGTTCTGGAGTTACAGTGGTATGGAGCAGCACTTCAACCCCAGATTTCTGGACGCGGTAAATTAAGTGATCTTTCAGCCGCTTGAGGTCTGACTTTAGACTGTCGTAATCGGTAAACTTGAGCAAACCGCCCAAACTGTCAGTCTTTTCTGCCAAAATCACTTTGTGTCCTCGTTCTGCTGCGGTGGCGGCTGCTTCCAATCCTCCGGGACCGCCGCCGACAACTAAAACAGTTTTTTGCACTTTTGCAGGTTTCTCTGTGGCGTCCAAACGGAATTCATGGCCGGTCCTAGGATTGACGGCGCAGGCAAATTGTGTTTTTGTCTGCATGCCGGTGAGGCAATCCAAACACCGCAGGCAGGGGCGAATGTCGGCATCCTTTCCTTCTCTGGCTTTTTGCGGCAGGAACGGGTCAGCGATCAAACTACGTACCATGGCGACTGCGTCTGCTTTACCGGAAACAATTATGTCCTCGGCCTCAGCAGGCGTGACAACGGATCCTACTGTGACAACAGGACACTGAGTCACCGCCTGTTTTACGGCCGCCGCATATTTTACATTGGGCATATGCGGCAAAAACATGGTAGGATGTGTTTTGACCGCGAAGTTGGGATCTGTATCAAGACCTGCAGAAACGTGGATCAAATCGACTTCGCTTTCAATCATTTTACAAAATTCCACAACCTCTTCAATTGTGAGACCGCCTTCTATCAGTTCGGGACCGATACGGTATTCAATCGGCACCCGCCGCCCAACGGCAGCTCGGACCTTTTCAATGACCATCCGGGGAAATTTGGCGCGGTTTTTCAGGGAGCCGCCAAAGGAATCGGTACGTGTATTATATTTAGGAGACAGCATTTGATCCAGCAGCCATCCGTGGGCGCCGTGAAGCATTACCATATCGAATCCGGCCTGAATGACGAGCTTTGCAGTGTTCGCATAGGCTGTGGCAAGTTCCTCCAATTCCTGTGGGGAAGCGCCTTTCACCGTGGTTCCGTTTGCCTTTGTTTCATCTACAGGTCCCAAAGTTTGATAGCCGGTCAGAAGGGAGTTTGAGACACGGCCGCCATGGTTTAGCTCTACGGAAGCGACAGCGCCGTGTTGACGTATGGCGCGAGCAACTTCAGACCATTTTTGTACGGTGGAGGAATTCCAAATGGGATGTCTGGGAATTGTAAAACCGCGTTCCTCTACAGAAGTATCGCCAACAGTTACTTGAGCTGCGCCGCCTTTGGCCTTCTCGGCATAGTATCCGATCATATAATCAGTAGGAGTCCCGTCCGGATTCAGGGCGCACATCATGTTGGGGCCGGAGAGAATGCGGTTGCGGAAGTTGAGCGTCCCAACTTGCATAGGAGAAAAAAGATGTGGATATTTCATATGCAGGCTTCCTTTCTTTGTGCAGATTATAATATTGTATTTTATTTTATTATGAGGCTTTGGAAGTGAAATGTCAAATATATTCTAATCTATTTTAGGATGAATTTTAATTCATGCTTGAAGAGCCTATAGTCAAATGTTTTGAAAATGATGTGTGTATGTGCTACAATGCATTTAAATATTTGAAACTTGTGCTGTAAGCGTAAATAATGTGAGGTTATTGTGATGAATCTATTTGATATATTGGGCCCGATTATGGTAGGACCTTCCAGTTCTCATACGGCAGGGGCAGTCAAAATCGGCTATGCTGCACAAAAGCTGTTGAAGGAGCCGATCAAGCGAGCGGAGATTCTGCTTTATGGGTCATTTTTGGCCACAGGACGTGGACATGGAACGCCGCAGGCAATTGTAGCCGGTCTGCTTGGGATGCACCCGGATGACAGCCGGGTTCCCAAAAGTCTGAAATTGGCGGAACAGGCGGGGATGGAAGTAGTTTTTGGGGAGGCAGATTTGAAGGAGGCACATCCAAATTCTGTAGAATTGCACTTGACAGGAACTGCCGGTGGAGAATTATCTGTGGTGGGAGAGTCCGTTGGAGGCTCTCGTATCAACATTGCGCGAATCGATGGACTCCTGGTTAATTTTTCTGGAGAACATCCTACGCTCATTGTTCACAATTTGGATCAGCCGGGGCATGTGGCAGAAGTTACAGAGCGACTTGCATTGGATGGAGTGAATATTGCTGCAATGCAGTTGCATCGTGCCAGTCGAGGTGGCCATGCAGTAATGGTTTTGGAGTGTGATCAAGAGGTGCGAGAATCATCGATCGAATGGCTTCGGCATCAAAAAGGGATAGAGAAAGTGACGTATTTCAGCTTGGGGGAACAATAATATGAGTTTTGCACTGTTACAGGATATTGTGGATGCGGCGGAACGGGAAAATAAGCCTTTTTGGAGGATTGTCTTAGAGGAGAATTGTCGGGAACAGGATATGACCTGTGAATCCGCCATTGATACCATGCGGCAGATGTATCAGGCTATGCGTTTTGCAGACGAAAATTATGATTCGACGTTGCGTTCTGCCAGTGGCATGGCTGGGGGAGATGGAGAGAAGCTCCGAGTATACCGCTTGCATGGTGGAGGGCTTTTGGGGCCCTATCTGAATGAGGTGACGGAAAAGGCAGTAAAAATGGCGGAGTCCAATGCCTGTATGAAGAGGATTGTGGCGGCGCCTACCGCTGGGTCGTGCGGGGTTATTCCAGCTGTTCTCTTGACATATGAGAGCCAACGTCAAATGGCAGAAGATCGAATGGTAGAAGCTCTCTTTACGGCAGCAGGGATTGGCACGGTGATTGCGTGTAATGCAAGTATAGCCGGGGCGGAAGGAGGATGCCAGGCTGAAATTGGTACAGCAAGCGCTATGGCGGCTGGGGCCCTGGTCCATTTGGAGGGCGGTACAGAGGAAGCGATTTGCCATGGAGCAGCGCTGGCGCTCAAAAGTCTTTTGGGGTTGACTTGTGATCCAGTGGCCGGATTGGTGGAGGTGCCCTGTATCAAACGAAATGCATCTGGTGCAGTTAATGCGGTGGTGGCGGCGCAGATGGCGCTGGCTGGAATTCGGAGTGCCATAACGCCGGATGAGGTCATTGATTCCATGCGGCGAATTGGAAAGCTTCTGCCTTCCTGCCTGCGGGAGACCAGTCAGGAGGGGTTGGCCATTACGCCGACAGCTTTGAAAATTGCGAAAAACCTGCGGGGAACTGCATTGGAAAATGGAACGTAATAACAATAATATTTAAGGAATGGTGTAGATGACGTATCAGGTTTTGCAAAAAGATGAAATTGAGATAGAACTGTTTTCGGAGTTTCACCGCTATCAAAAAGTAAACTTATGTTATCGTCGGGATGGGGCAAATTGGAGCATTCGATCAGAGCCATTTATAGATGACTGGAGCAAAGAAGATTATCAATTTTTAATAAAATGCCTTCAAAATACGGTTTCAACCGGCGGCGTTGTTTATGGGGCATTTGATGAAAATGGTAAACTAAAGGGCTTTGTTTCTGTGGAGTCACAGTTGTTTGGAAAGAACAAAGAGTATTTGGATTTGACCAGCATTCATGTTTCCCAGGAGCTGCGCGGGCAGGGAATTGGAAAAAAATTATTTCGATTGGCGGCTGATTGGGCACGAGAGAGTGGTGCGAAGAAACTTTATATTTCATCACACTCAGCGCTGGAGACACAAAAGTTTTATCGAAATCTGGGCTGTGTGGATGCGGAGGAAATTTGTCGGAAACATGCAGAACAGGAACCTTTTGACTGCCAGCTGGAGTATGTCTTATAAATGGCTATGGAAAGGCGCTGTATTACGAAAGTTAATCGGGGGAAAGCGTAAAGGACAGACGTTTGCGCAGACATTGAGAAAGAGGAATTTTTTGCCTGTTGGTGTATCTGCCGCGTTAACATTTTATTCATTCTTCTTGACATCCTTCCTGACAGGCTATACAATATATGATGCAAATTAGTATGGTTACACTGTAGATTGTGTTGCAATTTGCATGAAGGCCTGTTATTTGTTTTATTTTTGTATAAGGAGGTGTTTTAGAGAGAATGCTCATTAGAATTATATTGGCGATTGTTGGATTTCTGGTAGGAGCAGTGGTAATCTTCCCAGTGGCAGTGAATTATCGCAAGCGTACAGCAGAAAAAGAGATAGGCAGCGCCGAGGAAGAGGCAAAACGAATTATCAATGAATCCATCAAAAGCGCAGAAAGCAAAAAGCGTGAAATGTTGGTGGAGGCCAAGGAAGAAATCCATAAAAGCCGTACCGAGTATGATAAAGAAGTTCGAGACCGACGCAATGAGCTTCAAAAACAGGAGCGACGTCTCCAGCAAAAGGAGGAGTCCCTGGACAGAAAAGCCGACCAATATGAGCGCAAGGATGAGGAACTTTCCAAAAAGCTTGCCAATGTTGCTGCAACGCAGGAGGAAATCTCTGAAATTAAACGTGCACAATTAGAGATGCTGGAGAAGATCTCCGGAATGTCTACGGATGAGGCCAAAGAATATCTCTTAAAGAACGTTGAGTCCGAGGTTCGGCACGAGACAGCCATGAAAATTAAAGAGGTACAGACACAGCTGAAGGAAGAGGCGGATGAGACAGCTCGGGAGATTATTGCCACAGCCATTCAGCGATGCGCGGCCGATCATACGGCTGAAACCACGATTTCTGTAGTGCCCCTTCCCAATGATGAGATGAAGGGACGTATCATCGGTCGTGAGGGGCGGAATATCCGAGCCTTGGAGACAAAGACTGGCGTTGATTTAATTATTGATGATACTCCGGAGGCAATCACACTCTCAAGTTTTGATCCGGTCCGGCGGGAAATTGCCCGGATTGCGTTGGAAAAACTCATTGCTGATGGACGCATTCAGCCTACGCATATTGACAATATGGTGGAAAAGGCGCGTCGAGAGGTGGAGCAAACGATCAAACAGGAAGGTGAACGCGCTACCTTTGAGACTGGCGTACATGGACTCCATCCGGAACTGATTAAGCTGCTGGGACGGCAAAAGTATCGTACCAGTTATGGTCAGAATGTATTGAATCACTCGATTGAAGTAGCGCATCTGAGTGGTCTGATGGCTGCGGAACTGGGTGAAGATGTAGCTTTGGCAAAACGTGCTGGACTGCTTCACGATCTTGGGAAATCTGTGGATCATGAAATGGAAGGCAGTCATGTGGCATTGGGCGTGGAACTTGCTAAGAAGTACAAGGAAAGTCCCCAGGTGATTCACGCCATTGAAGCGCACCACGGTGATGTGGAGCCTCAAACAGTGATTGCATGTATTGTTCAGGCGGCCGATGCCATTTCCGCGGCTCGTCCCGGGGCCCGGAGAGAAAATGTTGAAAATTACGTGAAACGTCTTGAAAAATTAGAGGAGCTGACGTCCTCCTTCCACGGTGTGGAAAAGGCATATGCCATCCAGGCTGGGCGAGAAGTCAGAATCATGGTAAAGCCTGAAGAAGTTTCTGAGGATAACATGATTATTCTGGCGCGTGAAATTGCCAGAAAAATCGAAAATGAACTTGAATATCCCGGTCAGATTAAGGTGAATCTCATTCGAGAAACCAAGGCCGTTGAATATGCCAAATAAGTGTCATTTTGCCCGGTGCCATTCTGGCGCCGGGTTTTTCCTGTTTGTGGGGGATAACCTTGTAATTCTGAGTGGATTTCGATATAATGAACAGCAAAAGACATCCGGGAGGAGAACATATGCAGGCAAATATTTTAGCGGTAGGAGATGTGGTCGGAACTCAAGGCCTTCGCTATCTTAGAAAAAAACTACCTGAATTGCGAAAGTCATGGGATATTGCATTTACGGTAGTCAACGGGGAAAATGCTTCCAATGTGGGGGTAACGCCACAGCAGGCAGAGGACATGTTCCAGTCCGGAGCAAATGTGATTACCCTGGGGAACCATGCCTTTCGTCAGAGAGCAATTTATGATTATTTGGACGACACGCCCTATATTCTGCGGCCGGCTAATTATGCGCCTCAGACGCCTGGAAGAGGATATGGGGTTTTTGAAAGTGAAATCGGGTCAATCGCTGTTGTCAATTTGATTGGCCGGTGTAATATGGATTATGGGCCGGACAATCCGTTTTTAATGAGCGATAAAATTCTAAAAGAATTGAGTCAGGAAAATATGATTCTTGTTGATTTTCACGCAGAAGCTACGTCGGAAAAACTGGCCATGGGTTATATGCTGGATGGAAAGATTACTGCGCTGTGGGGTACGCACACCCATGTGCCAACAGCGGATGCGCAGGTGCTTCCATGCGGCACCGGTTATATCACGGATTTGGGGATGACCGGGCCAAAGTATTCAGTGATTGGTATTGAGCCTGAGTTGTCCATTGAAAAGTTTCGGGGAGGAGTCTATCGTCCATATAAGCCGGCGGAGGGGGCCTGCGTCCTCTCAGGAGCGGTATTTACTGTGGATACAGATACAGGTAGATGCGTCTCAGTGAAGCAGTTCACAGTATAGGGGGATTTATAAATGGAAGTTTTCATATTGATCCTGTTGGTGATTGCTGTCGTTCTATTGCTCTTGGTTCTAATCAAGATATGGAACAAGCAGGACAACGGGCGGGAGTTGGAATGGTTCCGGACAGAACTCCGCCAGCTGAATCAGCAGGCGGTTTCAGATACCAAGCAGGCGGTCATGGAGGCTATGAACACAATGGGGCAAAGCCTGACTGCCAATGTGCATACGATGGGAGAAGGAATTAACGCGAATGTTCGGACATTAGGGGAGAACGTAAGCGCTGGCATCGCGTCTATGAAAAACACACTGTCAGAAGGGCAACGGGATGCGGCCAAAGCGCAGGAGGAAAAACTTGACCATATCGATCGTCATGTGATGACACGGCAGGAAACGATGAATCAAGTGGTAGAAAAACAAATCAAGGCGATGGAAGAACGGTTGCAGCATCTGGATAATATGAGTGAGCAAAAATTGGAGGCGCTCCGTCAAGGAATGCAGACGTCTATGCAGGAAATCCGACAGGAGAATACAAAAAAACTGGATGAAATACGGGCAACTGTAGATGAAAAACTTCAGGATACACTTCAGAAAAAAATTGCAGATTCTTTTCAAACGGTGTCACAGCAGCTTGAACAGGTCTATAAAGGCTTAGGAGAGATGCAACATTTGGCCTCCGATGTGGGAGGCCTTAAGCAGGTGCTTTCCGGTGTGAAAACCAGAGGAATCCTAGGCGAAATTCAGTTGGGAGCTATTTTGGAGGAAATTCTGTCACCCGAGCAATATGAGACCAATGTAGCAACGATCCCAGGGAGCCATGAACGGGTAGAATTTGCAGTAAAGCTGCCTGGCAATGATGGAGGACATGTCTATTTGCCGATTGATTCGAAGTTCCCGGGGGATACCTATATGCATCTCCAAGATGCTCAGGCTTCGGGAGATGCAGTGGCGATTGAAGAAGCTCGAAAAGCGCTGATGGCGGTGCTAAAAAAGAGTGCAAAGGATA
>CABRZL010000026.1 GCA_902475435.1 uncultured Eubacteriales bacterium
TCATCATGGTCTGAGCAAAAGATTCTTTATCATCCAAGGTAGTCACAGTGATAACATCCGTCTCCATCATGTCTTCTATCAAAGTATCATCTGCACTAAGCAGCAATTCTTTGACAGTGACAACGCCTTCCAAAATGCGTTTATGATTGGTCACATAACAGGTATAAATCTGCTCGGACTCCTCGCCACGCTTTCGGATGCGGTCAATCGCCTGCAACACCGTCATATCCTTATGGAGATCTACATACTCCGCAGTCATAATACTGCCGGCAGAATCCTCCGGATATTTTAAAAATTGGTTGATAAGAGATCGAGTCTCCGGCTTTGCATTTTTCAGTACACGCTTGACCACCATTGCTGGCATTTCCTCCAGCATATCCACCGCATCATCTACGAACAAATCCTCAATAATTGTCCCAATCTCTTGGTCAGTAATGGAGGCAATAATCGTCTGCTGTGTTTCAGGCTCCAACTCTGCAAATACATCACTGGCCTGATCCTTTGGTAACGTGCGAAAGCACATAACCTGTTGGATCGGCGTGAGCTGCTCCATAAATGCCGCCACATCAATCTCATTCGTATCGGCAATTATTTCATGGAGCCTCTGAAACTGCTTCGTTTCCAGCAATTCATTGAGCTCATCAATGAGCTTCTCTGTATCCAACGTATTATTTGGCAAAGAAATATCCTCCTATCGTTTTCACGTATAATAGGAGAAGTGTCAGATGAGACAATGCTCCGGCCTCACTGCATCCGTTTCAATATTCGGGAACCAGACAAGCGTCCCAAGGGAACCGATGCATCGTCTGATCCGGTACTTCGTCCATTGATATCCACTTGTTGTTCCCCCTTTCAAGTGTGTAGTTCTAGTGAATACTGGATTAGGATATCACGAAATTCCGCGAAAAGCAACCCACCTGACTGTAAAAACTCTGTAAGCATTCTTCCCGCTCTCGCTTCATTCTATCCCATTGCAATTCATGTTCTGCAATGCTATACTTTTAACACCATATTCTCTATAGGGAGGGCCAAACATGGCAAAAAAAACTTCAGCAGTACCGGGTGAAAGACTTTTAAACGGGATATTGTTAGCGCTGACCATTTCGGCTCTTTGCAATCTGTTGATGACCGCTTCCATAGTAGGACTAGTCGGAACCGTTCTTATTTTAATCATGACATGGGGTATCCACCGCGGCGACTATCCGCTTGCAAAAGCGCTCGCCATTTTTCTTTTTCTCTATGGAGCATTCAATTTCATTGTTCTGGCTTTTGTAATGTTCTCTGGCTCTAAAGTCCGTGCTTCCTCCCTGGTTTGGTGGATCTTATACTCTCTGATTCTAATCGTACTGGGCTGTCTGTTACGTGGAAAAACAGTTCGGGAATATCTAAAAACCGCAAAGCCGCCTGCAGAAAAGAAAAAGAAAATTCATTTTTTTCATGGAGGCTGGCGGGATCTATAGGCAACTATATAATCGTCCTGGATGCTTGAGCATCCAGGACGATTATATTTCTTTCCATTTACTTTCCATTCAAAACAGAAATGCACCTTTACAAAATAAACAAATCACCGCATAATTCCCATGGTCCAACGCATACTAATGCCAGATTCATAAAAGGAGCCACAGACATGTTAACTGACACGGAACTTCTCAATTACATTCGTCAAACCACACTGATGGGGCGCACCGGCATTGACGCGGTGATGAAATATTCCGCCTGTCAACCGCTGACCGACGCACTTCGGCAACAACGTGCTGAGTATGGCGAGCTCTGCGATGCTGCCACGAAAATGCTTGTCCAGCGCGGCGGACAGCCGGAACCTCTGCCTATGGGCGCAAAAATGGGAGTTGCTATGAGCCGTACCAAGAACGCCTTTTCTCCGCCTTCCACCTCTCAGATTGCCGAAATGATGATATCCGGCAACACTAAAGGGATCATCAAATCCATCCAGCATCACCGGAAGTACATGGGAAAGGATGAACGGGTCACGGATTTGAGTAAAAAACTGCTGGAAACGGAGCAGAGCAACATTGAACAGATGAAACCGTTTTTGTAATCAGAGAGACTGGGAATCCTGTGCATTCAACAGGCCCAGTCCCATCTTTTACCCTCTTATAAAAGCTTCAATGCTGTCATTATTTCGTTGAAGTTTCTGGAACAAATTTTGATTTTTCTCGAGCATTTCCGCTACTTTTTCAAATGTTGCATTAGATTATTGGGGTGCGCAATACTATTTTCAGATCTTCTCCCTCAAGGGTTCCATAGCGTTTCAAGCATTGAACTTCAATTTCTGTAAACTTATAGATGTGTTTCATATAGAGATCGTCTGTTGCCCAATCTGGTTTAAATTCATATAAAACTGCAAATACCCCCCTTTTTTTTATCAATTGTATAAATTCCAGCATCACGTTTACTGTTTTGAAATTTAATTACAATATTAGTAAGTATAACTGCATTTTCATCTATTGCCCCATTATCGTTTAATTGCCCTTCTTTACTTACCTCTCTGAGAATACGATAGATCGAAATGAATACCAAGGCCATAATTAACACCAAGGCCACAATTACTACTAACTCGCCCATAATATATTTTCTCCTTATTCCTTCAACAAATTCCGTATAATATTTAAATAAACTATATGCGCTCTCTCCATTTCCCCCGCCTGAATCAAACGCACACAGGGAACCACCAGCGTCTCATACAAGTCATTCCAGACCGCCTTGGCATCTGGTCGGGCGTTGATTTTTTCTACAATGGCCGGAGCTGTTGCGTAATATTTCGCCACCTCTGCCAGCCCTCCAGGCTGGTTCTTCAGCCAGTTGTCCCGAAACTCCCGCAGCACGGCCAGCTCCTCGCAGTCATCGGTAGGCCCCGTGCCTCCACACAGGCCGATGTCAGGTAACAGCCGCCGCTGCTGGTCTCCCCTTTGTAGATAGGACACTCATCATAGGAATAGCCTCGGCAATATTGATAGTATACATCTTCATTGACATAATCCTGTTTTTTGCAACAGTAGTAATCGTTGCTTCGAAATGTGTAGTAGGAACAGCTCATTTTTTCAACCTCCTCCAAATACAGGCTATATATAGCCTATATAGTAGCACGCATAGCCTACACTGTCAAGCCTTTTCTTCTACAATAGGCACAAGGAGGACTGGCCTATGACAACACAAACCGCTGTAAAAAACCGTATTTTGCAGCTTTGCGGAAAATCTAACATCACAATCAATAAGCTAGCAACACTTTCTGCTCTCCCACCATCGAGTATCAAAAACATTCTATATGGAAAAAGTCAAAATCCTAAGCTGCTTACAATTAAGCAAATATGTGACGGGCTGGGTATTACCCTTGCTGAATTCTTTGATACAGATGAATTTAACTCTTTAGGACCTGAAGAATAAAAAATTGGACGCCCAAACGGGCGTCCAATCCAAATCTATATACTACTTACTGTGCCAGCCGCTCCATCTCTGCAACACGAACTTTGATCTGACGAACGGAAGAATCTACTGCAGAGATCATAGGCGTTTTCTCCCGATCTACATTCTCCCGGAAGTACCGCAGGAGCGTGATGCATCTATCATTGCCAATCTTGCCCAAAGAGCTGATCGTCTCCATCAGCAGGGCATCGTCGGCTTCCTGGTCGTTGAGAATGACCGACAGCAAATCAATGCATCCATTGCCGCCTGCGGAACCGCAGGCTTTCGCAATTTTCATCTTTGAAGCGGCATCCGCTTCGCTCAGATTGTGCAGCAGTTTATCCCACTGCCGCTTTGCAATGAGCTTATCTACCTTTTTATTAATATTGCCCATAGGTACCCTTCTTTCTGCCATAATGGCGATATTTGGTCAAGAAGAAATTTCTCCTTCATATTCAGTATAGGCAATTTTTTCATTTTTGTCAATCATGCACATGAATTCAATTTTACACAAATATTATTTGTATATTTTATCTATTATTACGAATATGTTTTGAATAGGTTGTTTCATTTCAAAGAATAAGAAAAGCGGGAAAAGTTCCTTGACATTTTTTCTTTATCATGATACGATACAAAAAGTTAAAAGCAACGATGGGGAAAAGACAGATCTTCCTGTGTCAGAGAACCGGCGGTGGGTGCAAGTCGGTCACAGGTATTCTGTGTATAGCTCACCCCGGAGCTGTCTGTCCGAACATGAGATTAGGGCAGGACGGATGATCCCGTTATAGATCTAAGCCTTTTTGAGGCTGAGGGTCGGAATCGACTGAACCGGGTGGTACCGCGTAATGAATGTTATGCCCCGGAACGCTTTAGCGTTCCGGGGCTTTTGTGATCTCAGCCGAAAATTCAAGGAGGAATTATTATGAAACAAGGCTGCCAGAAGTATATCCCTTACCAACCTATTGCACTGAAAGACCGCACATGGCCCGACAAGCAGATCACAGAGCCACCTATCTGGTGCAGCGTGGATTTACGGGACGGTAATCAAGCACTCATCAATCCCATGAATCTCCAAGAAAAACTGGAAATGTTCCATACATTAGTAGATATCGGTGTCAAGGAAATTGAAATCGGCTTCCCGTCTGCTTCTGAAACAGAATATGAAATCTGCAGAGAACTCATTGAGGGAAATCATATCCCCGATGATGTGACGATTCAGGTTCTGGTTCAGGCACGTCCCCATTTGATTCAAAAAACTTTTGAAGCCATTCAGGGAGCTAAAAATGTAATCCTCCATTTCTATAATTCCACCTCCACCCTCCAGCGCAAAGTGGTATTTAAAATGGACAAAGACGGGATTACCAAGATAGCAACAGATGCGGCAGATTTGATCTATGAATTAAGCCAGCCCGTCATTGCCTCCGGAATGAATCTCCGTTATGAATATTCACCGGAATCATTCATGGGCACCGAAATGGATTATGCTGTCGAAATCTGCCAGGCTGTGCTGGAGCATCTCCATGCCACCCCAGAAAACAAGGTTATTTTGAACTTGCCGTCAACCGTTGAAAATATGATGCCCAATTATTTTGCTGACTGCATTGAGTATTTTATTCGGAAACTTCCAAGCAGAGACTGCGCCATTATATCGCTCCACCCTCACAATGACCGGGGCGAAGGTGTAGCCACAGCAGAACAGGGACTGTTAGCCGGTGCCGAGCGGATGGAAGCCACACTATTTGGTAATGGCGAACGCACCGGTAATGTAGATATGGTTACACTGGCCATGAATATGTATACCCAGGGCGTGGATCCCAAACTAGACTTCTCCGATATCAACAAGATTAAAAACACCTATGAGCGTTGCACGCGCATGAAGGTGGATGCCCGGCAGCCCTATGCGGGTCAGTTGGTGTTTACCGCCTTCTCCGGCAGCCACCAGGATGCAATTAACAAGGGCGTACAGTATATGAAAGAGTCCGGAAGTGAAATGTGGGAAGTCCCATATTTGCCGATCGACCCAGCAGATGTAGGCCGGCAATACGAGCCTATTATTCGCATCAACTCCCAGTCCGGTAAAGGCGGCGCCGCTTTTGTGATGGAAAACAATTTCGGCTATGCCATGCCCAAGGCAATGCACCCGGAATTCGGGGCCATTGTTCAAAAAGAGACAGACCGTCTGGGCACTGAACTTCTTCCCAGCCAGATCTTCGAGCTTTTTGAGAAGAACTATTTGCAAGTGGACAAAACGTACGATCTGTTGCGCCATAACTTTACAGAAATTGGTACCCATGATGAAAATTCTCGTGTTAAGTTCTCTGGAGCGCTATCTTACAAAGGCAAGGAGCTGGAAATTTCCGGTGAAGGCAACGGTCCCATTGACGCTTTCTTTCACGCAATTTCCAATTATGAAATCGGAAAATTCCATTTTGTGGATTACTCTGAACATGCCATCACCACCGGCTCTGATTCTCAAGCCGTTTGCTATATCCATCTAAAAACCCCGGACGGCAAAGACGCATTTGGTGTAGGAAAGAGCCATAATATCAACCGTGCCTCTCTCCGGGCGATCCTGTGTGCGATCAATCGGGCAATCATAGCAAAAGACGGAAAAGCCGATCATTAAGAAGTTGACTTTTTTCCTTTTCGATGTTAAAATAATAATAGTTCTTAACTGCCGTCCGAGGCCTATCGGGCGGCAGTTTTTTCTTCTTGACCTTGCATTTTTCATAGTTTTATATTCTGGTGTAGTTTAACAAACATTTCTTCTTTTTCTTCTGTTTAGGTAACTTTAATATTGAATTGTATTTACCTGTTCCTTAATAAAGAACAAATGTCGCCTCACGCAAAACAAAGTAAACAGGTTTTTTAAATTTTTGGTAAGATTGTCCGTTTTTCTTTCAAAGAAATTATATTTCTTGTGCAGTAATATTAGTTACATTTGGTTTTGAAAGCCGGTATAATTTACTATAGATAAACACATCCTCAAGATAGCAACCAGAAAACATTTTGCAATTTTGTGAATGTCAAATTTCATTTAAAGGCGGGTGATACTATGTCTCTGGATGCCATGAAAAAAGTTGCAGAAGCAGAAGCTGCCGCAAAGCAATCTCTACAAGAAGCTACAGCCACTGCAAAACAACTGATTGCGGATGCCGGGGCGAAGGGCCGTGCTTCTTACGAAGAAGCTAAGGCAAAAGCAAATGCTACAGTCGCGGAGCTGATGCACGAAGCCGAAGAAACAGCGGCGAAAAATGCAAAAGAAGTCATGCATCATGCAGAAAACCAATGCGCTGTACTCCGGGCACATGCGGAGAGTCGCCTCGATGAGGCTTCCAGCCGCATTGTAGAAAGGATCGTGATGAGTTAATATGGCAATCGTGAAAATGAAACGGTTGCACATCCTAGCTCTGGAGTCCGACCGTAACATATTATTTGATCATCTACAACGCTTGGGATGTGTCGAGGTGTCAGAGCAGACAGATAAACTTTCCGATCCTGATTGGACCGCTTTAGTCCACCCAGATGAAAGCGATCTGACTCAACAGCAGGCCCGGTTGGAACAAGTTGTGGATGCACTGAACACCCTGGATCAGTATGCTCCTGTCAAAACAAAATTGCTGGCGCCTTTGCCTCAAATTAAAGCTGCTGCACTATTCGATGAGGAAAATTTGAATTCGACATTGCGCACGGCTGGTGAAATTGTGGCTTACAACCGCGATCTTTCAGGCATATATGACCAGATTCAGAAAGAAAAGAGCTTTTTAGGCTCTCTAGTGCCGTGGTTAAGTCTGGACGTTCCTTTAAACACCCAACCGTCTGAGTTCCTGTATACAGCCTTTGGCACAATCCCTTCTGCTGTTGATTTGGATATCGTCCGCAAAGACCTGTGCCTTCATGCAGATACATCGGAACTTTACGAAGCATCCGCAGATACAGAGATGCACTATTTGTTTTTCTTATGCCATGCAGCACAGCAGGAAAACGCGTTGGAAGTGCTGAGGTCTTACGGCTTTAGCAATGCTTCCTTCAAGGGGACTGCCGGTACTGCACGAGAAACCTACGAGCTTCATACCAAAGAGCTGGAGATTCTGGAACAAAAGCGAGCCAGCCTATTGGAAACCTTAGCATCGTATAAGGAAAGCCGCAGCGCTATTCAGCTTGCTTATGACAGGCTTTCCTTGGAAACGCAGAAGGAGCAGTGCAAATTGCGTCTGTTGGCCACCGACAAAACCTTCCTGCTGGATGGCTGGGTACCAGTTACAGAACTTTCCAAGCTGACGGACCTATTGGATTCGTATGACTGTGCTTATACACTTTCTGATCCAACCCCTGAAGAATATCCAAACGTTCCAATTCAGCTTAGAAACAACAAGTTCACCCGCTGCTTTAATATGGTCACAGAGATGTATAGCCTCCCTGCTTACAATAATTTAGATCCAAATCCTCTGATGGCTCCCTTCTTTCTGCTGTTTTACGGTCTTATGCTTGCAGACATGGGTTATGGCATCCTGATGGTGGTCATAGGACAGGTAATCTTGTCCAAAAAGCACCCCTCCGGCGGTATGCGCAACTTTGCTGAACTGATACGGTATTGCGGTTTTTCCACTTTCTTCTGGGGTGCACTGACAGGAGGCTTTTTCGGCGATTTTCTGTTGCAGTTTATTCAAATGGTTAATCCAGACACTACATTTGCCGGACTGCCTTCTCTCTTCACCCCACTGAACGATACGTTGATTATCCTGGTTGGCTCTCTCATTCTGGGCTGTATTCAGCTGCTCACTGGTATGATTATTAAATTTGTAAAATCGACTCGGGATGGTCGCTTCTGGGATGCCATGATGGATCAGGGCTCCTGGTGGCTGCTCTTTGCCGGAATCGGCATAGGCGCTGCTACGGGATTCTGGTGGATAGCCATTGCCGGCGTGCTGGCACTGGTCTGCACGCAGGGGCGGGATCGTCCTACCATACCAGGTAAGATCATCGGCGGTATCTCCAGTCTCTATGACATTACTAGTTATTTCAGCGATATTCTCTCATATTCCCGACTCATGGCTTTGATGCTGGCTGGATCTGTCATTGCGCAAGTATTCAACACTTTGGCCGCCATTACAGGCAATGTTGTAACGTTCATTCTGATTTTCCTTGTTGGCCATGCGCTGAACTTTGGATTAAATCTGCTTGGATGCTATGTCCACGATCTGCGGCTTCAGTGCCTCGAGTATTTTGGAAAGTTTTATGAGGATGGCGGCATCCCGTTTCAGCCACTTCAGCTTCATTCGAAATATTACGACATCAGTAAAGATACAATGTGATTAAGGAGGAACTCATTATGGAATTTTTGAATGCTTTCGGCGGTATGGCCATTGGTATGTTAGGCGCCGGCCTGGCTGCTGTGCTTTCTGGCATTGGCAGCGCAAAGGGTACCGGCATTGCCGGTGAAGCTGGTGCCGGTTTGCTCAGCGTAGATCCCAGTAAATTCGGTAAAGTTATGATTTTACAGGTTATCCCAGGTACTCAGGGACTATATGGTCTGGTGGTATGGTTTTTTGCCATCATGCGCATGGGCGTCCTAAACGGTACAGCACTGGATCTCACCGTAACACAGGGCCTCCAGTATTTTGTAGCATGCCTTCCCATGGCCTTGGGCGGTCTCTTCTCCGCCATTGCCCAGGGACGCGTTGCCGCCGGCTCCATCAACATTTTGGCAAAAAAGCCCAACGACTGGTCTAAAGGCATGATCCTTTGCATTACCGTCGAATTTTACGCGATTCTTTCCCTGTTGGCATCCTTCATGATGCTCCTAAACATCGCATAAATCCGGAAAGGCGGTTATACCCATATGAATGGAATTGAAAAAATTACAGACCGCATTGCTGTAGATACCAATCGAGAGACAAAAACAATTTTAGACAAGGCAAAAAAACAGGCTGCCGAAATCACTGCAAGTTATACGGCTCTGGCGGAATCTGAATACAGCCAAATGATTAACAAGGGCAAAACCGATGCAGCAGACCGTATTGTACGTTTGGGCGGCGTAGCCCAATTGGAAGCTCGAAAACTCCGGCTCGCTGCGAAACAGGAAATGGTGGAAAAGGCCTTTCAGCAGGCAATGGAAAAACTTCTTGCCCTGCCTACAGATCAATATGTAAATCTTCTTGCTAAACTGGCCGCTGATGGTGCTTCCACCGGGAAAGAGTCGTTAGTGCTCAGCGTCACTGACCGTCCTCGTTATGGCAAGCGCGTAGTGATTGCAGCCAATGAACTGAGAAAGTCTGCCGGAAAAACCGCAGAGCTCACGCTTTCCGAAGAATCCCGCGACTTCACTGGTGGTCTCTATATCAAAGATGGTAATATTGAAAACAACTGTACGTTTCCAACCATTATCCGGATTCTTCGGGAACAGATGGCCAATGAGATTGCTCAGATCTTATTTGACTGATCTGCCAATCCCATTACCAAGAAAGGAGGATGGGCTTTGTCCAAGCGAAGAGATACAGACTTTTTATTTATTTCCGCTCGACTTCGAGGACTGGAAAACCAAATGCTGACTCAAGCACGTATGGAGCGGATGCTGGAGGCTAAAACCAATGAAGATGCCGCCAAAGTACTCTCTGAATGCGGTTATGAAGATCTGGTCCCCTTGACGGCTCAGACCTTGGAGCGTTCTTTGGCGCAAAATCGGGAAGCTACCTTTTCTGAACTGGCGTCCATGGCCCCCAATCCCCAAATTGTGGATGTATTTCGTATGAAATATGATTATCACAACGCGAAAGCACTGGTAAAATGCATTGCAACTGGTCAAGATGCCAGCCATCTGCTCATTGACGCAGGCCGCTACCCTGCCAGCCAGTTCCTGGACGCGATGAAACGCGATGATTTGGGCGCACTTTCCAGCATTTTTCAGCAAGCCATTACACAGGCATCTGATACGCTATCCGCCACGAGGGATCCCCAAAGAAGCGACTTTATCCTGGATCGCGCCTATTATGAGGAACTAAGCCAGGTGGCCGCATCCTCCGGCAGCGAATTTCTGGAAGCCTATGTCCGTCTGATGATCGATGTAGCGAACCTGAAATCTACTGTCCGTACAATTCGTTTGCATAAAAATCTGGAGTTTTTAAACGCAGTCATTGTAGATGGTGGAAATGTAACTCGGAATCTCATTGCTTCAGTTGTAACTACCGGAGCCAGCCTGGAAACCATATTCGACGGACGGCTCCAATCCGCTGCGGCATTGGGTGATGCAGCACTGAAAGGCGGCCCTCAAACAGCCTTTGAAAAAAGCTGTGATAACGCACTGAGCTCCTATTTGCAGGAAAACCGCTTGACTCCATTTGGAGACAGCGTCCTCATCGCCTATGCGGCTGCCAAAGAAAATGAAATCTCTGCCGCTCGAATTATCCTCGGCGGACGGCTTTCTGGTGTTCCGATTCCATCCATCCGAGAAAGGTTGCGTGACGCATATGTATAAGATAGCAGTGATGGGTGACCGCGACAGTATTCTGGGTTTTCAGGCATTGGGACTGGAAGTATTCCCCTGTGAAGAGGCCGTTGAAGCTCGCAGAACGCTCCATCGGTTGGCACGTTCAGATTATGCGATCATCTATATCACCGAACAGCTTGCCACCCAAATTGCTTCTGAGGTGGAACGATATAAAGATAATGTTACCCCCGCAGTCATCCTGATACCCGGCAAATCCGGCTCCTTAGGACTGGGCGCAAGCGCGCTTCGAAGCGCAGTAGAGCGCGCAGTCGGCGCTGATATCTTATAGCATCAGGAAATTTACCGAAAGGAATGATAGATAATGGCAACCGGTTCTGTTGTCAAGGTTTCCGGCCCGCTGGTAGTCGCCAAAGGTCTTGCGGATGCAAATATGTATGACGTAGTCCGCGTAGGCCCTCAGCGGCTGATCGGTGAAATCATCGAGATGCGCGGCGATAGCGCCTCTATTCAGGTCTATGAGGAAACCTCCGGTCTTGGTCCAGGCGCAATCGTAGAAACTACCGGGGCGCCCCTATCCGTAGAACTGGGACCCGGTATGATAGAAAATATATACGATGGCATCCAACGGCCATTGGAGAAAATTATGGAAATTTGCGGAAATACTATCCAACGCGGCATAGAAGTCTCCCCCATTGACCACGAAAAAAAATGGGACTTTATCCCGAAAGTTACAGCTGGTGATTATGTAATCAGCGGAGACATTCTCGGGATCGTCCAAGAGACCTCTGTTATGGAACATCGCATTATGGTGCCTTACGGTACCGAAGGTACTGTGAAGGAAATCAAATCTGGTTCCTTCAATGTACTGGAGACAATCTGCGTCTTAGAGAAAGATGGAAAAACGATTGAACTTCCCATGATGCAGAAGTGGGCCGTCCGAAATGGCCGCCCTTACAAAACAAAGCTCTCCCCTGACAAACCTCTGTGCTCCGGTCAGCGAGTGATCGATACGATGTTTCCCGTAGCCAAAGGCGGTACAGCCTGTGTACCTGGCCCGTTCGGATCTGGTAAAACCGTAATTCAACATCAGCTTGCCAAGTGGTCCGATGTCGACCTGGTGGTCTATATCGGCTGCGGCGAACGCGGCAATGAGATGACGGATGTATTGCGCGAATTCCCGGAACTGGTGGACCCTCGTACCGGTGACTCCATCATGAAACGTACCGTACTCATTGCCAACACTTCCGATATGCCCGTAGCCGCCCGTGAGGCATCCATTTATACCGGCATCACCATTGCTGAATATTTTCGCGATATGGGCTATGACGTAGCCGTTATTGCCGACTCTACCTCCCGCTGGGCAGAAGCGCTCCGTGAGATGTCCGGCCGCCTGGAAGAAATGCCTGGTGAAGAAGGCTATCCCGCATACCTGGCTTCTCGTCTCGCCCAATTCTATGAACGTGCCGGCTGTATCAAGTGTCTTGGCTCTGATCATCGGGAAGGCAGTCTAACAGCCATCGGTGCTGTTTCCCCACCTGGCGGTGACACCTCTGAACCTGTCTCTCAGGCCACCATGCGTATCGTAAAAGTCTTCTGGGGCCTTGACTCCTCATTGGCCTATGCCCGTCACTTCCCTGCCATCAACTGGCTCAATTCCTACTCTCTCTACATGGACACCCTTCAGCCCTGGTTTGATGAAAATATAAACAAAAACTGGACCAAAAATCGTTACCGGGCTATGGCTACGCTTCAGGAAGAGTCAGAACTGGACGAAATCGTAAAGATGGTTGGAAAAGACTCTCTGGGCTTAGACGATCAGCTCACCCTGGAAGTCGCTAAAATGATCCGTGAGGACTTTCTGCAGCAAAACTCCTTTAACGAGATTGACTGGTATTCCTCCCTGGATCGCCAATACCGTCTACTCAATATGATTCTGGAATATGACGCTCTGTGTCGTGACGCTATCACAAAAGGTGCACCGCTCTCGGAGTTGATGGCAATTGATTCCCGGGAGAAAATTGGACGCGCGAAAAGTATTCCTGACGATCAATATCAAGAGGCCTATGCCGCTATTGAGGCGTCTATGACCGCTGAAATCGAAAAAATCATTGCAAAGGCAGGTGCTGAGGACTATGATTAAAGAATATCGTACCATCTCTGAGGTCTCTGGTCCTCTGATGCTGGTCAAAAATGTGGATGGCGTCACCTATGATGAACTGGGTGAGATCGAGCTGCAAAACGGTGAATTGCGCCATTGCAAAGTACTGGAAGTTGATGGTTCCGATGTATTAGTTCAGCTCTTCGACTCCTCCACCGGTATCAATCTCGCCCGTAGTAAGGTTCGCTTTTTAGGCCACCCATTGCAGCTTGGCGTTTCTGAGGATATGCTTGGACGTGTATTTGACGGTATGGGCAACCCCATTGACGGCGGTCCGGAAATTCTCCCCGACGCCTATATGGACATCAACGGACTGCCTATGAATCCCGCTGCCCGTAACTATCCCTCTGAATTTATTCAGACTGGCATTTCCGCCATCGACGGTCTAAATACGCTGGTTCGCGGTCAAAAGCTCCCTATCTTTTCCGGTTCCGGTTTGCCCCATGCAGCTTTGGCCGCCCAAATCGCCCGTCAAGCCAAAGTTCTGGGGGATCAGGCTGGCAACTTTGCCGTAGTGTTTGCCGCCATCGGCATTACGTTTGAAGAGTCTGAGTTTTTTGTAAACGAGTTCCGCCGTACCGGCGCAATCGATCGAACGGTGCTTTTTTCCAATCTTGCCAATGACCCAGCCGTTGAACGCATTGCAACGCCCCGTATGGCGCTGACTGCTGCGGAATATCTGGCTTTCGAAAAGGGTATGCACGTGCTGGTCATCATGACCGATATCACCAACTATGCAGAGGCTCTACGCGAAGTTTCTGCGGCAAAAAAGGAGGTCCCCGGACGCCGCGGCTATCCCGGTTATCTTTATACTGACTTGGCCACTATGTACGAACGCGCCGGACGCCGGCTTGGTCAAGAGGGTTCCATCACGATGATCCCCATTTTGACCATGCCTGAGGACGACAAAACACACCCCATTCCGGACCTAACCGGTTATATTACCGAGGGACAGATTATCTTGTCCCGGGATCTGTACCGAAAGGGCGTCAATCCACCTATCGACGTACTCCCCTCTTTGAGCCGTTTAAAAGACAAAGGTATCGGAGAAGGGAAAACCCGAGAAGATCATGCCGGAACCATGAATCAGCTTTTTGCTGCCTACTCTGCCGGAAAGGAAGCCGCTGAGCTGATGACAATTTTAGGAGAAGCCGCTCTGTCTGATACAGATAAACTTTACGCCAAATTTGCTACGGAATTTGAAAATCAGTATGTCTCTCAGGGCAACGATACGAACCGTTCCATTGAGGAAACCCTGAATCTCGGTTGGAAGCTTCTATCCATTCTTCCCAAGAGCGAGCTCAAACGTATCAATACCAAATATATCGAGAAATACTATCCCGACGAAACTAATGATTAAGGGGGTCGGCATATGGCATCTACTACCATCAATCCTACTCGTATGGAGCTGACCCGCCTGAAGTCCCGCCGTACAACCGCCATTCGGGGCCATAAACTATTGAAGGATAAGCGCGACGAACTGATGCGACAATTCCTCGATATTGTCCATCTCAACAAAGAGCTTCGAGCCAAGGTGGAAACAAAACTTATGGAGGCGCACAATGCCTTTTCCGTCGCGTCCGCCGTGATGAGCCCAGAAATGCTGGAGCAGGCACTTGCCTATCCAAAACAATCCGTGTCTCTGGATATGCATCTGAAAAACATCATGTCTGTCAACGTACCGGAGTACACGTTTCATACCAAAAATGACGATCCTGCTGAAATTTATCCTTATGGCTTTGCACAAACTTCTGGCGAATTGGACGACGCGCTGGAAACCCTTTCGGAGGTTTTTCAAGATATGCTGGAGCTCGCACTGGTGGAGAAAACCATGCAGCTTTTGTCCCAGGAAATCGAAAAAACCCGGCGCCGGGTCAACGCGCTGGAATATGTGATGATTCCCGAATATGAAAAAAACATCAAATATATTTCCATGAAGCTGGATGAAAACGAGCGATCCAACACCTCCCGTCTTATGAAGGTCAAGGATATGATGTTGGCGGAACAAATCCAAAAAGCAGAAGAAAAAAGGCTGCAACGAGAGGCTGAACAAAAAATTGCCAAAGGAGAAAACAACTGATTCACTGTGCCGCAGCCATTTAGACTGCGGCACAGATTGTCTTAGGATGTAATTCCTTTATTGTATGGATTATTCTTTTCAATTTAAACAAGTTTTTCGAGGTGTTTTCCGTTTCCCTGTGCAGGGCTACAAAAATCTACTGATCGTCTGTCATCTACTTGCAAAAAGCCGAGAAATACGATAGAATGAGTTTAGATTTACGAAGGAAGTGGGTGCTGGCCATGCTGCGTATTTCAATTCTCTGTCTGATCAGTGGCCATCGTGTACCCATCTTAGACCGTTAACTGCCGCAGGAGTGCCTTGTCACACCTGCGCTTTCATTTTGTCAGGAGGTTATGTCTTTGAAAAAGGTCGCAGTTATCATGGGCTCCGACAGTGATTTTCCCATAGTCAAGGGAGCTATCTCTCAGTTAAAAAAGTTTGGCGTTC
Source organism: uncultured Eubacteriales bacterium (assembly GCA_902475435.1). GTDB lineage: Bacteria > Bacillota > Clostridia > Oscillospirales > Oscillospiraceae > HGM13006. Next base: position 15,535 of record CABRZL010000026.1, read on the forward strand.
CATTTGAGGCCCGGGTGCTTTCTGCCCATCGTACCCCCGCTGCCGCGGAGGAGTTTGCAAAAAATGCCGAAAAAAATGGATTTGGCGTTATCATTGCAGCTGCCGGCAAGGCAGCGCACTTGGGTGGTGTTTTGGCAGCACAAACTGTATTGCCTGTTATCGGGCTTCCTATTAAATCCTCGTTTTGCGACGGCCTGGACAGTCTTCTGTCTATAGTCCAAATGCCCTCCGGTATCCCCGTGGCAACCGTAGGAGTGGGAGCTGCAGACAATGCCGGTATTTTGGCTGTTCAGATGCTTGCGCTTTCCGATGAAACATTAGCGCAAAAACTGCAGGCTTATAAACGTTCTATGGCCGAAGCCGTAATGGAGAAAAATGAAAATTTACAGATGGAGGTAGCGAAACTATGAAAAAAGCAGCGCAACTCTACGAAGGCAAGGCAAAAAAAGTCTATGCCACTGACGATCCGAATCTATGTATTGTCTCCTATAAGGATGATGCCACCGCTTTTAATGGTCAGAAGAAAGGTACCATTCTCGGAAAAGGCGCTATCAACAATCGTTTAACCAACTATTTTATGAAGCTCTTGGAGCGCAAGGGTATTCCCACTCATTTTGTGGAGGAGCTCAATGATACCGACACCGTTGTAAAAAAAGTGGAAATTATACCGCTGGAGGTCATCATACGCAACATTTCCGCCGGTAGCTTTGCCGCACGTTATGGCGTCAAGGAAGGAATTATCTTTGATCAGCCCACGCTGGAATTCTCCTACAAATGTGACGAGCTGAACGACCCGCTCATCAACGCCTATCATGCCATTGCGCTCAAATTGGCTACTCCGGAGGAAATTGAAACGATCAAAAAGATGGCATTTGCCGTCAACGATGCTTTAAAGGAATTTTGGAACTCCGTAGGCGTAACCTTGGTCGACTTCAAACTGGAGTTTGGCCGGTTGCCCGACGGCACTGTTATTCTAGCCGACGAAATTTCTCCCGATACGGCCCGACTCTGGGACTCCGAAACCGGCGAAAAACTGGACAAGGATCGCTTCCGTCGGGATCTGGGTGGAGTTGAGGACGCCTATCAGGAGGTCCTTCGTCGAGTACTGGGGAAATAGTATGGAATGTTTACAAGAAAAAAACTGTCCCAAATTCCGGCAATATGGCGAGGAATGCGGTATATTTGGAATTGCACTGAAAAACGGAAGTACAATGTCCGCTGCCCACAGCGTATATACTGCACTATATACGCTCCAGCATCGCGGTCAGCATTCCGCCGGTATTGCTTCTGTAGAAAAAGGTCGGTTTCATCTCCATAAAGGTCCCGGCCTTGTACCGGACGTGTTTACCGATAAAAGTCTAAAAGAGCTTACAGGCCCGGCCGCCATTGGTCATGTGCGTTATTCCATTTCCGGTGACACCGCTACAGTCAATGCACAGCCAATCGTTATCACTCATGCTTCCGGTTCTATGGCTGTATGTTATAATGGTCGATTGGTAAATTCGACGGAGCTTCGTCGCGAGACTGAACTCCGGGGCGGCATTTTTCAAACCAGCAATTCCGCAGAAGTCATCGCCTATCTTCTTGTGCGGGAGCGCATGCGCACCAATACCATTGAAGATGCTGTGATCAACGCCATGCAATATATGGTTGGCGCTTACTCGGTAATTGTGCTGACGCAGGGAAAACTGGTAGCTTTTCGTGATCCAAATGGCTTCCGCCCTCTTTGTATTGGAGAGGTAAACGGCTCGATCCTGTTCGCATCGGAGTCCTGCGCTTTCCCGGTACTGGGCGGACATCTTATTCGAGAAGTTGAACCCGGCGAAGTGGTTGTAGCTGATTTGGGCTCTGGTACGTTTCGTTCTATTTCCAGCGGTATTAAGGCCAGAAGCAGCCTTTGTATGTTTGAATTTATCTATTTTGCACGCTCCGACAGCGTCATTGACGGCACCGGCGTAGATTTGGTTCGATTAGAAGCCGGCCGTTGTCTGGCTCGGAAAAATACGGCAGAAGCCGATTGTGTGATTGGTGTACCGGACTCCGGAATTACCCCGGCAATGGGCTTTTCCAGAGAATCCGGGATCCCTCTGCAAACAGGATTTGTTAAAAATCGATATATTGGTCGCACTTTCATTCAGCCAATTGAGGCAGAGCGGGAAAAAGCCCTGAAAATTAAGCTTAACGCTTTGGCCTCCACCATCCGTGGAAAGCGCGTGATCGTAGTGGACGATTCCATTATCCGAGGAAACACCTGTCGGCGCACAGTCCAACTGGTTCGGGAGGCAGGCGCAAAAGAAATCCATTACCGCGTGGCATCTCCCCGTTTTGAATATCCCTGCTTCTTTGGCACGGATATTCCGGATAGTGAGCATTTGATTGCCTATGGTAGAACCAATGAAGAGATTCGACAGCTTTTAGGGGTGGATTCTTTGGACTACCTTTCCTTGGAAGATTTGTCCTCTATTTCACAAAATTTGACTCGTGGCGTGTGTAACGCTTGTTTTACTGGCCGGTATAATGTTCCGGTTCCAATTCAAAATCAGGAGAGATGACGATGAGCATAAGCAGAAGTGACAGTTACGCCGCCGCCGGCGTAGACGTAACCGCTGGCTATGAGGCGGTTAATCGGATCAAGCCTTTGGTAGAGGGCACGAACATTCCCGGTGTAATCGGAAGTCTGGGGGGCTTTGGCGGTTTGTTTGCTCCCAATCTAACCGGCATGAAGGAGCCTATTCTGGTTTCTGGTACCGATGGCGTGGGAACCAAGTTAAAAATCGCTTTCCTGATGGACAAGCACAACACGGTTGGAATCGACTGCGTTGCAATGTGCGTGAACGACATTGTATGTTCCGGTGCTCATCCTCTGTTTTTCTTAGATTACGTGGCTTGTGGAAAAAATGTACCAACAAAAATTGAGCAAATCGTCAGCGGCATTGCCGATGGTTGTCGTCAAGCAGGTTGCGCACTGATTGGCGGTGAAACGGCTGAAATGCCCGGCTTCTATCCAACGGATGAATATGATCTTGCCGGATTTGCTGTAGGAATCGTAGACAAGGAAAAAATTCTGGACGGACACGATATTGTTCCTGGCGACGTACTTATTGGCTTGGGCTCGAATGGCATTCATTCCAATGGCTACAGCCTGGTACGAAAGGTTCTGGACATTGAACATGCCGATCTGAAAACTGTGGTTCCTGAACTTCACTGCTCCCTGGGTGAAGAATTGCTCAAACCCACTCGTATCTATGTACGCCCGGTCAAAATGCTGCTGGAATCTGGTTTGAAGATCAAGGGCATCAGCCATATTACCGGCGGCGGTCTCTATGAAAACGTGCCGCGGATGTTGCCAGATGGAATTTGCGCTGAAATTCGTACATCTGCGATTCCCGTCCCCCCCATCTTCACGTTAATTCAGGAAAAGGGCAATATTCCGGAACGCGATATGTACAACACCTTTAACATGGGCATTGGTTTGGTGATGAGCGTGGCCAAAGAAGATGCCGGCGCAGTCATGGAAACTATGGTTCGCTGCGGCGAACATCCCTATCTCATTGGCAAATGCGTCGCTGGTGAAAAGGGCGTAGAGTTATGGTAAAAATTGCGGTGTTGGTTTCCGGCAGCGGTACCAATTTGCAGGCGCTGATTGACGCTCAAGACCGCGGAGATCTTGCCGGCGGAAGGATTACGGCTGTTATTGCCTCCAAACCTGGAATCTATGCTTTGGAGCGCGCCAAGTTGGCTGGAATCCCCAGTTATGTAGTAGCCCGAAAGGACTATACTTCCTCACAGGCTATGACCATAGCGTTGGTAGAGCAGCTCAAGTCTCTAGGCATTGAACTTGTGGTATTAGCCGGCTTTATGACCATCATTACGGAGGAGATGGTTCATGCCTATCCCAACGCCATCTTAAACGTACATCCTTCCCTGATCCCCTCTTTCTGCGGACAGGGTTTCTATGGTTTGCATGTTCACGAAAAAGCGTTGGAATACGGTGTAAAGATTTCTGGCGCTACCGTTCATTTTGTCTCCGAGGAATGTGATGCCGGTCCCATAGTGCTCCAGAAGGCCGTCTGCATCGAGGAAAATGATACACCTGAAACCCTTCAAAGGCGTATTATGGAGCAGGCAGAATGGGTGATCCTCCCGCAAGCTGTTTCCCTGTTTTGTCAGGGACGGCTCCGAGTTGAGGGCCGGAAGGTGCATATTCTTCCATAATAAAGATTAAAGCCATCGAGCGTTATGTTCTCTCGATGGCTTTATTATTTTCTCGACATTTGAATGTATCCTCCTTTGTATTTTTACATCTGATGCGATGACAGCCCACAAGCACCAACGCCCATGCTTGCTCATCGTAGGCTACCACGCCTCTCTTGCAAGCACTTGTTCCTAGAAATGCGTTTTCTCCAAAAATAGATGAATCCTATGTTCTTCTGCTTCTTTTAATATCTCTCTAACATTTCGTCATCATTTCAAAAACATAGTAGCCGTAAACTACAGACAACAAGTGAGCGATCACGAAAAATCAATATTTTTGGAGGGAATTCATCATGAAGAAAAAGGATTTTGTAACCCTGATCATGAGCACGGTGGGAGGTATCTTGTTTGCACTTGGTATGTGCATGGCATTACTGCCGGAATGGGGTGCAATGATCCAAGGAATTGTGATTGGAGTAATCGGGGCTGTTGTACTCCTGGCAATGGTATTTGTACGTCGAAAAATGGATGGGAAGCCTGCCATTGTATTGAATGGAAAGGCCATTGGTACGACCCTTTTGGGCGTCGTCGGAGCAATTGTTTTTGGCGTCGGCATGTGTATGACAATGATTTGGAATATGATGATTTCTGGTATTATCGTTGGTATTGTTGGCATTGTTATGTTGTTATGTTTGATTCCCGTTATCAAGGGACTGAAATAAGGAGGTACATTTTATGAAGAAGTTTATCATCCCCGCAGCTGGTGTTACCGCTTTGGCCGGCATCACTGTATTTGTACTTGGTAAAATCTTTAGAAACAAGAGAATTTTTGATTAAACAAGGAGGAACATTCTATGGCAAAATCAAAATTGGTGAAGGCAAACGAAAAAATTGCGGAGGCCGTTATCGGCGGTTATAAAAAAATTGAAGACGGCGTCGTAGGCGGTTATAAAAAAATCGAAGATGGTGTTGTTGGTAGATTCACAAAAATGACCGATAAGTTTGTGGATCAGTTTCTGACCAGAGACGGCGAATCCGTGGAAGACGCAAAGAAACGGCTTGCAATGGAGCAGATGGAGCGCGAAGCCACTAACAGGGCCAAAGCAGAAAATCACGCTGCTGCCAATCACGCCAAAGTCGATCCCACTGAAAACATAGCCCAATACAAATAACGGTTTAGGGACTGATGACTTCAGTATGGAATTCATCAAAAATACAGAAAAGTAAACTTATTTTCTCATTGTGCTTAAAAAAAGGCGGCTAAAATCTAAAGCCGTCTTTTATTTTTTAGAAAGGAACCTACAAATAAAGCGCTAACATTTCGGTGTTATACTAAAATGCCTATGCCTTCAAAAACATTCTGATCAAGAAAATTCTAAAAACAGCGAATTATAAACAAAACTTTAACATCAGTATGCTATACTAAACGGAAAATGTAGGGAGGCACCTGAAATGTTCAAAATATTGGTAGTGGAAGATGATCATGAATTAAACCGTGCCGTCTGTTCCTATTTAAACCAAAACGGATATGAAGCGGTAGGCTGTCTGAACGCAGACGAGGCATATGACGCCATGTACGGCGGCACTTTGTTTGATTTAATTATTTCTGATATCATGATGCCCGGCATCGATGGGTTTGAGTTTGCACAGACAATCCGGGAACAAAATCAGGATATTCCAATTTTGTTTATGACCGCAAGGGACGACTTCGCCGCAAAGCAACGGGGCTTTCAGTCTGGAATTGACGATTATATGGTGAAACCCATCGATCTGGACGAGCTGCTTCTTCATATTGGTGCCCTGCTCCGCCGTGCTAAAATTGCAAGCAGTCGTAAGCTAGAGGTTGGATCGTTAAAACTGGATGCAGACGAGCGCACCGCATGCCTGAACGAGGAGGAGATTCCTCTGACTGTTCGGGAATTTAATCTGCTCTATAAGCTTCTCTCCTATCCCAAAAAGACTTTTACCCGCTCTCAGCTGATGGACGAATTTTGGGATGGAGACACCACATCCAGTTTACGTACTGTAGATGTCTATATGACAAAACTGCGGAACAAGTTCTCTGCCTGTAAAGATTTTGAAATTGTCACAGTACATGGACTGGGCTATAAGGCGGTGCTCAAATGAACCGGCACAATAAATCATGGCGTGTTAAGAGCGCACTGTTCTCCGCACAACGATACATCGTGTTTTTTCTGTCTATATCCTTTGTGATCACTTGCTGCATGTTGCTGTTTCTTCACGATATGTCCGTAAATCCAGATTTGCCTCGAGAAAGCATTGAAAGAGCTGCTAAACTGACCTTTGGGAATATTCTATTTTTGGCTTTGGTATGCACAATCGTGGATACCATTCAGCGAAAAATCACGGTAGAGCGGCCTGTGAAGCGTATTGTACACGCCTCAAAGGCAATTATGGAGGGGGATTTTTCCGTTCGTATTAAGCCCTTACACGACAGAGATAGCCTGGACGGTTTTGATGCTATTATCGAATGCTTTAACAAAATGGCAGAGGAACTGTCTGGTATGGAGACACTGCGCACGGATTTCATCGCCAACGTATCCCATGAACTGAAAACGCCCTTAGCTGTGATGCAGAATTACGGCACTATGCTCCAACAGCCAAATCTACCGGAAGAGAAACGGCTGGAATATGCCAAAACAATTACGGACGCTTCTCGAAATCTTGCGAACATGGTTTCCAACATTCTGAAACTAAACAAGCTGGAGAATCAAAATATTTACCCGTCGGCACAAACTTACGACCTGGGGGAACAGCTTTGTGAATGTTTGCTTGCCTTCGAGGATATATGGGAAGAGAAAAACTTAGAAATCGATACAGCGCTTGAGGAAAACGTCCAGGTCACAGCAGACCCGGAACTTTTGTCTCTGGTTTGGAACAATCTTTTTTCCAATGCGATCAAGTTCACAGAACCCGGTGGTAAAATTACGCTGGCTTTGGAAGCTACAGGTGATTCTGCAATTGTGAAAGTATCGGACACCGGCTGCGGAATCAGTCAGGAGGTCGGAAAACACATTTTTGAAAAGTTTTATCAAGGCGACACATCCCATGCCACAAGAGGAAATGGGTTGGGGCTTGCCCTTGTAAAGCGAGTAGTTGACATTACAGGCGGGGATATTTCTGTGGCAAGCGAAGTGGACAGAGGAAGTACATTTACGGTAACACTCAGGAGGGAGAGCGATGAATCGGTTTAAAAAAATAATGAAAAAAGTGTTTTTCCTTCCCCCATGGCTGACGGTACTAATTGCAGTTCCATCCTTTATTTTTGTGTTTGTTATGCTCACCACCGATGACAACGACACCACCTTATCGTATCTTTCCTATGTTTTGTCTGCATATGCCATGATTATAACGGCAACCGGAATTACAGATATTATAAGGGCGATGCGACATGGCATAAACAATATACCACTAATAAGAAAGATACGAAGTATTCCG